>NZ_JBFBAD010000046.1:0-79837 GCF_040682075.1 Actinoplanes sp. NPDC051411
TCGTCATACGACGGCGCGGACTCGGCAGGCACGAATAGTCAACGCTTTCAGAGCCCTCCGCGGCACTGAAAGATCAACGACACCTATCCAGTTACCCGCCGGCATGGCCGCCCGCTCGAACTGGTCACTCACGAACACCGGCGAGAATCCGGCCGCGACCGCCGCCGCGGCGGCCCGGGCGTGGAGATAGCGGCGCCGGTGCGGGGTGAGATCGGCATAGAGGGCGTCCCTGATCAGGGCGTGCCGGAAGTCGTAGCGAACCCGGTCGGGCCGCGGCTGCACGAAGAACCGCTCGGTCAGTTCGCGCAGCCCGTCGTCGACCGCGGCCGGCCCCTCCCCGGTGATCGCGGTCAGCAGGTCGAGGTCGAACGAGCGCCCCAGCACCGACGCCACCCCGGCCAGGCTCCGCGCCTCCCGGCTGAGCTGTTCGGCCCGGCTGAGCACGGCGTCGGCCAGCGTGTCCGGCATGCCGCCGACCGCGGCCACGAACTCCTCGACGTGCAGCGGGATGCCGTCGCTGCGGGCGTAGACCTCCTCGGCGACCGTGCCGGGCAGCGCCGAGCCGGTGATCGCCGCGCTCAGCGCCGCGGTGTCCGCCCGGCTCAGCCGGCCGAGCCGCGCCTCCTCGGCCTGCCGCTGGGTGAGCAGCCGGGTGCGCCACGCCCGCATCGGCACGCGAGGATAGAGTTCGTCGCTGCGATAGGTGCCGACCACCAGCAGTTTCAGCGTCCCGGCCCGCCGGCCGAGCCGCCCGAGCACGTCGAGCGTGACGTCGTCGGCCCAGTGCAGGTCTTCCAGCGCGATCAGCGTCCGGTCCGCGCCGAGCGACTCCAGCAGATCTGAAACGTCGCCCACCAGAAGGCGCCGCTGCCGGTCGGAATCGCCGTCGTCGCCCCCGCCCGCGGCCAGCCGCGCGGCGATCCGCGAGCCGACCCCGGCGGTCCCGGGCTCCCGGCCCAACTCGCCCGCGAGATCCCCCAACAGGCCCGCCGCGATCTCCGCATCCCCCGGGGAGGCGGCCGCAGTGACCACCGTGAACCCCAACTCCCGCGCCCGGCGCACGACCTCCCCCAGCAGCCGGGTCTTGCCGATCCCCGCCTCACCGGCCAGGAACAGCAACTCGCCGCCGCCCTCCGCGGCCGCCGCGAGCCGGCGCGAGGCCAGCGCGAGCAGATCATCCCGGCCGACCAGCACCGGGCTGCTCAGCGCGACGTTCATGGCGCGACTTTAGGTCACCCGCGGACGCGTTCCTAGGTGCAATGACCGATGTCCGACTGCGGTTCTCCGGGCACGCTGCTCCATATCAGTCAATTCGACAGGAGCATTCCGATGGCCAAGTTCATGGACGTACACAGCGGATTCCACGGCGTCACCCCGGAACAACTGGCCGACGCTCACGAGGCCGACCTCAAAGTCGAGGGCGAGGAGGGCGTCCATTTCGAGCGCGCCTGGCTCGATCCCGAGTCGGGCAAGGCCTTCTGCCTGAGCACCGGCCCGAGCAAAGAAGCGGTCATGCGCATCCACGAACGCACCGGCCACCCCACGAGCGAGGTTTACGAATTGACCGCCGAAGTCTGAAAAATCAAATTCAGGCGGTCGTAGCGGGGTGGGGGGTTGCCGACCGTCGCTCACGCCGAGGGCCCGGCCGGGCCGAGCAGGGCGCTGGCGCGCCCAGAACGCCCACCCCGCCCGGGCGACCTGAGTGAGTGGTTGCGCCCAAACCCAGATCCGGGCGGGTTCTGGCGGGAACCCGCCCTCAGGACCGTTTCGCGCTGGCCGTTTCCCGCCGGCCGCCGATGTAGCGGACCAGGACTGCGCGCCGCCGACCGCGTCGGCCTCGGCCGCCCGTCCTTCGAGCGGGCAGTGCGCGTGGCAGTCGTCGCGGTAGCGTCCGGGGGATGCGGATCCTGCATCTGTCCGACACCCACATCACCGCCGCGCCCGGCCCGAACCGTGACGGCATCGACCCCCGCGAGTCGCTTCGCCAGATGCTGCACGACTGTGCCGAGCTGGCCGACCTCGACGCGGTCGTGGTCAGCGGCGATGTCGCCGATGACGGTTCGGCCGAGGCGTACGCCGACGCACTGGAGATGGTCGGCGCGTTCGCCCGCCGGCGGGGCATCCCGGCGATCTTCAGCACCGGCAACCACGACGAGCGGAAGCCGTTCGCGGCCGTTCTGGGCACCGGCCACACCGACCCGGAGCGCCGCTTCGAGTCGGCCGGCGGTGAATGCGCGGCGGCCACGACGGTCGCCGGCTATCGGATCGTCACGCTCGACTCGCTGGTGCCGGGTACGGCGTACGGCGAGATCAGCCCCGCCCAGTTGGAGTGGCTGCGCGACGTCCTGGCCGAACCCGTCCCGAACGGCACCGTCCTGGTCTTCCACCACCCTCCGGTCGTCCTCCCGGGCGTCGCGGTGCAACAGTCTCTGGGCCTGGTCAACGGCACCGATCTCGCCGGCGCGATCCGCGGGTCCGACGTGCGGCTGATCCTCTGCGGGCACTTTCACCTGCAGCTGTCCGGGATGCTGGACGGCGTGCCGGTGTGGGTCACTCCGGGCGTGGTCAACCGCATCGACCTGACCGCCGCGCCGGGAACCGAGCGGGCGGCCCGGGGTGCGTCGGCCTCCCTGATCGACCTCGGGGGACCCCATTCGCCGGTCTGCCACACCCTGCACGCCCGCGATCCGCACGCCGGCGAGACCGCCCACGAACTCGACGCCGCCCAGCTCGCTGCCGTCATGGCCGACCTCGGGCGACCGTAGGAGGGCGACCGTAGGAGGGCGACCCTAGGAAACGTCCGCCGCCGGGTCGGAGGAGATCAGCACGACGTTGCCGTCCGGGTCGTCGATCATCGCCGCGTACGGTCCGGTGGTCTTCCGGGGCGCCATGCGCCCGTGGTGGCCGGCGGCGGTCAGCCGGTTCCACTGCTCGTCGACGGCGGCGTCGTCGCCGACGAAGAACTCCAGGAACTGCTGGTAGCCGCGGTCCGGCCGCTCCCAGTCCGGGTCGGCGCCGGCGGCGAAGCCCTCCGCGAGGACGAGGCTGACACCGCTCTCCATGCGGAGGAGGGAGACGGGGCGGTCGGGGAACGGGTCGGGCATCGCGAGCCCGAGGAGGCGGTAGAACTCGACCGAGCGCTGGAGGTCGCGTACGTCGAGTCCGATCATGCCGAGCTGAAGTTCCATGGGTTTCTCCCTAACGAGGGTCACGGCCGAGCAGAAGCAGGATTTCGTCGAGCGCCGACGCGCCGGCCGGCACTGTGCGGGCGGGTGCGAAGGCGGCGCCTTCGTCGAGACGGAACGGGCCGTCCGGCACGGCCCGGGCCACCGGCAGGGCCGTGGCCACGACCTCGTCGGGCGGCGTGTACGGCACGCCGATGGTCTGCGCCACGTCCCACCCGTGCACGACGTAGTCGACCAGGTGGAACCCGATCGCGACCCGCCCGGGGAAGCTCGGCTGCCGGGGGATCTCGGGGAGGACGAACTCGCGGTCGAGCACTCCGGGTTCGGCGAAGGCCGAAAGGACCTCGGCGGTCGCGGCGAGGTAGGCGGCGACCGGGTGCTCGAAGGACGAGACCGGCTGCCAGACGTCCGGGTCGCCGCCCCGGCCGGCGGCCGCGGCGGCGAAGCCCCGGTGCTGCACGGTCATGTGCGCGAGCAGGGCACGGAGGTCCCACCGGGCGCAGGGTGTCGGCCGCGCCAGATCGGGCGGCGCGACCTGGGCGACCACGGCGACGCTGCCGCGGGTCGCGGCCTCGTCGGCCTCCAGCAGATTAATCGTACGCATTTGCATACGATCTACTGTCGCTTACGATATGTCAAGCCGTGAAAGGGTGAGAAGCGTGGGAGAGGACGAGCGGGCGGATCTCGCGGCCATGGTGATGCGGCTCGGCCGTCGTCTGATCGCGATGGAGGAGCCGATCCTGGCCCGGCACGAGATCTCGATGTGGGCCTATGTCGCGCTGAGCGCCCTGCGGGGCCGGCCGACGCGCACGCAGGCGGCGCTGGCCGCGGCCATCAACGCCGACAAGACCCGGCTGATCCCGGTGCTCGACGACCTGCAACGGCGGGGACTGATCGAGCGGGAGCCGGATCCGGCCGACCGCCGCGTACGTCTGCTGAGCCTGACCCCCGCCGGCCGCGGCCTGCAACGGGCCGTGCGGGCCGACATCCGCGCGGCGGAGGAGGCCCTGCTGGCCGACCTCCCGAAGGAGGATCGGGCGAGCTTCCTGACCGCGCTCGAGGCGCTGAGCCGGGCGCGATAGGAAGGCCGTGCGTCAGGTGCGGTAGACCTTGACCGTGCCGAGGCCGGTGTCCAGGCGCAGGCGCAGCGTCGGCACGTCCACCTCGGGCGGCAGGTTGCTCTCGGCGATCGTGCGGGTGCCGACCGCGGTGCGGCCCTCGACGATGACCCGCACGCCGCGCGGCACCCAGACCTTGATCGCGCCGACGACCGTGCGCGCGGAGAGCGTGACCTCATGGGCCGCGAGATCGGCGTTGCGCAGGTCGAGCTTCATCGGGCCGATCGCCACGCCGAGCGCGGTCGACGGCTGGATCCGCCAGCGGCCCCGCTTCTTGATCGCCCCGACCATGATCTCCAGGGGAGCCGGCTCGGGAGGAGGGGCCGTCGCCGCCGCGGTGACCGGGCGGCCGGCGGGAAGGTCGCTCACCAGCCGGTCGAGTTCGCCCTGTGTGCGAGCCGCATAGGCCGCCCCGACCCGTTCGGTGAACTCGGACAGCGTCAGCCGCCCCTCCCCGACCGCCACGTTGAGCCGGTCGGCGATCGTCTGCCGTTCGCCGTCGGAAGCCCGCACGGTCGAGCCGTCGGCGGCCGGCGCGGGCAGGGCGTCCGAAGGGTTAGTCATAGTATGACGATAGGCCTACCCGTCCACCCGCGGCTACCCCGCTGCCACCGCCTCCTGCAGGCCCCGCGCGGCCAGCCGGTCGGCCCGCTCGTTCTCCGGATGCCCGGCGTGGCCTTTCACCCAGTGCCACTGCACGTCGTGCTTGCTGACCGCGGCGTCGAGCCGCTGCCACAGATCGACGTTCTTGACCGGCTGCTTGGCCGCCGTCTGCCACCCGTTGGCCTTCCACCGGGGCAGCCACTTCGTGATGCCGTCGCGCACATAGATGCTGTCGGTGTAGAGCATCACCGTCATCGGCGTCCGGTTGAGCGACTCCAGCGCCGAGATCGGGGCCATCAGCTCCATCCGGTTGTTGGTGGTCGGGGCCGCCGTGCCACCGCACATGTCCTTCTCGCGGGTGCCGTAGCGCAGCACCGCACCCCATCCACCGGGCCCGGGGTTGGGCACGCAGGCCCCATCGGTGTAGATCTCGACGACCGTCATGGAGGCACCCTATAAGTGAGCGCCGCCATGCCCGGCCGGTCACCAGCGGACGCTCAGGAATCGCGACGTATGGTGGCCGGGTGATGGACGACGCGGTCGTGGTCGACGAGCTCGTCGTGCGCTATGGCGGCACGACCGCGGTCGACAAGGTCTCGCTGACCGTGCCGCGGGGCCGCGTGTTCGCCCTGCTGGGCAGCAACGGCGCCGGCAAGACGAGCCTGCTTCAGGTGTGCGAGGGGTTCCGGCGCGCCGACGGCGGCCGGGTGCGGGTGCTCGGGCTCGACCCGGTCGACGATCACGACGCGCTGATGCCGCGCCTCGGCATCATGCTGCAGAGCGGCGGTGTCTATCCCTGGGCGACCGCGGGCGAGATTCTCCGGCTGTTCGCCAGCTTCAGCGCCCGTCCTCTGAGCACCGAGATGCTGCTCGACCGGCTGGGCCTGCGCAAGTTCGAGCGCACCCGGTTCCGCCGTCTGTCGGGCGGCGAGCAGCAGCGGCTGTGCCTGGCGGTGGCCCTGGTCGGGCGGCCCGAGCTGGTCTTCCTCGACGAGCCGACCGCGGGCATGGACACCGAGGCCCGCCACACCACCTGGCACCTGATCGAGGAGTTGCGGGCCGACGGCGTCACCGTCCTGCTCACCACGCATCTGCTCGACGAGGCCGAGCGCTTGGCCGACGACGTGGTCATCATGCGTTCGGGCGTGGTCGCGGCCACCGGCACCCCGGCCGAGCTCACCGCCGCGGCCGGCATCGACCTGCTGGAGGTGCGCGCCCGGCCGGGCCTGCGGATGCCGAACCACGAGCTGAAGGTCACCGAGACGAGCCCGGGCGAATACTCGATCGCCGGTGCCCTCGACACGACCACGATCGCCGAGGTGCTGGCCTGGTTCGCCGCGGAGGACGCCCAGGTCACCGCCGTGAATACCCGCCGGCGCACGTTGGAAGACGTCTACCTGGCACTGACCATGCAGGGAACCAAGAGATGAGCACCTTCGCGCCGGCCCCGAGCCGCGCCCCGTTCAAGAGCATCCTCCGGCAGCAGATCAGGATGGAGGTCACGCTGACCGCCCGCCGCGGCGAGGCGGTCGTGCTGGCCATGGGCGTCCCGCTGCTGGTGCTGCTGGGCGCCGGCCTCACCCACGCCACCAACGTGCCGGGCGATGACCGGCTGGGCTTCATCGTTCCGGGCGTGCTCGCGCTGACCGTGATGTCGACCGCGTTCACCGGTCAGGCGATCACGACGGGCTATGAGCGGAGTTACGGCGTACTGAAACGGCTCGGCGCGTCCCCGCTCACCCGGCCCGGTCTGCTCCTCGCCAAGACGGCGGCCGTGCTCGGGCTGATCGTGCTGCAGTTGCTGGTGCTCGCGCTGGTCGGCGTGGCGGTCGGCTGGCGTCCGCACGTGGCCGATCTGCTTCCGGCGGTCGGCGTGACCGTGCTGGCGACCGCCGCCTACACCGGGCTGGCGCTGCTGCTGGCCAGCGTGCTGCGGCCCGAGACGACGACCGCGGCGGCCACCTTCATCTATGTGCTGATGCTCGCGGCGGGCGGCATCATGTTCGCCGCGCCCGATCTGGGGGCCGCGGGCTGGTTCCTGTTGCCGCTGGCCGCGCACGCCGAGGCGCTGCGCGACGCGCTGACCCGCGACACCGAGATCCCGCTGTCGATCTGGCTGAGCCTCACGCTGTGGGCGGCCGTCTTCCTCACCGCGGCGGCGAAGAAGTTCCGCTGGGAATAGCAAGGCCTGTCCACCGATCGGTGGACAACCACTGCCGTCCACACAGTCGTCCCGTTCCCGCCGTGAAACAAGCACGATCAATGGCATGACAGCCATTGAGGTGCAGGGCCTCCGCAAGGTTTACCGGGGGCACGAGGCGGTCGCGGGCATCGATCTCGCGGTCGCCCGTGGCGAGGTCTTCGCGCTGCTCGGCCCGAACGGCGCGGGCAAGACCACGACCGTGGAGATTCTGGAGGGGCACCGCCGCCGCAGCGGGGGCGAGGCCCGCGTGCTCGGCGAGGACCCGGGCACGGCCGGGCGGGCCTGGCGGGCGCGCATCGGCATCGTGCTGCAGGACGCCGACGACGCCGCCGACCTGACCGTGCGCGAGATGGTGCGGCACATCGCCGGCTTCTATCCCGGCCCCCGCCCGGCCGACGAGGTGATCGAGCTCGTGGGCCTGACCGGCAAGCAGCACAACAAGATCCGTTCGCTGTCGGGTGGCCAGCGGCGGCGGGTCGACGTCGCGCTCGGCATCGTGGGGCGGCCCGAGCTGCTCTTCCTCGACGAGCCGACCACCGGCTTCGACCCGCAGGCCCGGCGCCAGTTCTGGGACCTGATCCGGGATCTCGCCGCCGAGGGCACCACGATCGTCCTCACCACCCACTATCTGGAAGAGGCGGAGGCACTGGCCGACCGCCTGGCCGTGCTGGCCGGCGGCCGGATCGTCGCCGAGGGCACCCCGGCCACGCTGGGCGGGCGGGCCGCCGCCGGCGCCAAGGTCAGCTGGAAGGGCCACACCGAGCAGGTGTCCGACCCGACTCCGCTGCTGCATCGCCTGGTCGCCGAAAACGAGGACCTGAGCACGCTCACGATCACCCGCCCGACCCTCGAGGACATCTATCTCAACCTGATCGGAGCGAGCGAATGACCGCGCTGCCTTCCACCTTCGGCAACGGGATCCAAAGGGGCCGGGCCGAACTGCTGATGTTCGTCCGCGACCGCACCGCCCTGATCTTCACGTTCCTCTTCCCGGCGCTGCTCCTGCTGCTGTTCGGCACCATCTTCGGCAAGGACGACGACCAGGCCGGGGTCAGCGCGAGCCAGGTCTACGCGGCCAGCATGATCGCGTACGGGATCCTCAACACCGGGTTCATCACGATGGGCGCGGGGCTGGCGCTCGACCGGGAGGACGGCACGCTCAAGCGGCTCCGGGGCACACCGTTGACCGTCACCGCATATTTGATCGGGAAACTCGCGCTCGTGCTCTTCCTCAGCGTGGCCGAAGCCGTTGTGCTGATCGGCGTCGGGGCGCTGGTCTTCGACCTCAAACTTCCGGACGCGTCGCACTGGCTGACCTTCGCCTGGCTCTTCGTGCTGTCGGTGGTGGCGTGCTCGCTGATCGGCGTGGCGGTCAGCGCGATCGTCCGGCATGCCCGCACGGCCGGCGCGATCCTCAACGTGCCCGTGGTGGCGCTGCAGTTCATCTCCGGCGTCTTCATCCACCCGATCACCCAGCTGCCGACCTGGCTGATCAATGTCGCGTCGATCTTCCCGGTCAAGTGGATGAGCCAGGGCTTCCGCTACGTCTTCCTGCCCGACAGCATGAAGTCGCTGGAGGCGGCCGGCCAGTGGGAGCTCGGCCGCACCGCGATGGTGCTCGGCGCCTGGTGTGTGATCGGATTGGTGCTGTGCCTGGTGACCTTCCGCTGGAGCGAGAGCGACCGGTGAGCCAGGTGGAGGCCCATCGGCTCTACTGGCCGTACTGGGAGGTCTACTTCGCCGTCGTCGCGGTGGCCGTCGCCGCCGCGGTCCTCGCCGCCGACGGTCACGCGCTGTGGCGGCGCGAGCTGGCCGCGGCGGCGATCGCCAGCATGGCCCTGATCCACGTCACGGTCAGCCGGCGGCTCATCAGCAAGGACATCGAGGACCGGCGGAACGTCGTCGCCGCGGTCGGCACGCTGACCCTGTTCGTCGTCGCGGTCGCGGCGGCACCGTTCACGACCTGGCTGCTCTTCGCGCTGATCCCGCTGTTCTTCCAGCTGGTGCCGATGCGGCCGGCGATCGCGCTGGTGGTGCTGGTCAACCTGGTCACCCCGCTGGTCGACCTGATCGAGGAGCCCGGTCTCGTCCCGATGGACCTGGTCATCGGCACGATCTCGGCCGCGGCCGGCGTCTGGCTCGGTTTCTGGAACATCCGGGTGATCGAGCAGAGCATCGAGCGCGGCCGGCTCATCGAGGAGCTCGAGGCGAGCCGGGCCGAGGTCGCGCGGCTCTCCGCCTCGGCCGAGCGCGCTCGTCTCGCGGGCGAGATCCACGACACGCTGGCCCAGGGCTTCACCAGCATCATCACGCTGCTGCAGGCCGCCGATCCGCGGCTGCGGGACGAGCGGATCGCTCTCGCGGTCCGCACGGCTAAGGAAAACCTGGCCGAGGCCCGTGCGTTGGTCTCGGATCTCTCGCCGGCCGCGCTGGCGTCGGGGTCACTGCTTGATTCCGTACGCCGTGCCGCCGACCGTTTCCACGAGGAGTCGGCAGTGCCCGCGACCGTGCGCGTCACCGGTGCCGACCGCCCGCTGCCGACGTCGGTCGAGGTGGTGCTGCTGCGCGCGACCCAGGAGGCGCTGACCAACGTGCGCCGCCACGCCGGTGCCGGCTCGGTCCAGGTGCTCCTGGCCTACTCGGACAAGAAAGTGCTGCTGACCGTGCGCGACGACGGCCGTGGCTTCGCCGCCGACGCGGCCGACGGGTTCGGCCTCAACGGCATGCGGGCCCGCGCCGAACAGGTCAACGGCACCCTGACCGTCATCAGCAAGCCGGACGACGGCACGACGATCGAACTGGAGATCCCCGCATGATCCGGATCCTGCTGGTCGACGACCACCCGGTGGTGCGGATGGGGCTCCGCGGCATGCTCGACGCCGAACCCGACCTGACCGTGGTCGGCGAGGCGTCGTCGGGCGACGAGGGCCTCGCGCTGACGCTGGCCGAGAAGCCCGACATCGTGCTGATGGACCTGCGGATGCCGGGCGGCGACGGGGTGTCGGCGACCGAACGGATCCTGGCCGCCGCCCCGACGACCCGGGTGCTGGTGCTCACGACGTATGAGTCGGACCGCGACATCCTCCGGGCGATCGAGGCCGGGGCCGGGGGTTATCTGCTCAAGGACGCGACGCCGGCCGAACTGGCCGACGCGGTGCGCGCGGCCGCCCGGGGCGAGACGGTGCTCGCGCCGAGTGTCGCTTCCACGCTCGTACGGCAGGTGCGCTCGCCGGCCCCGCCGGCGCTGTCGGCCCGGGAGACCGAGGTTCTGAAACTGGTCGCGGGTGGGCTGACCAACGCCGACATCGGCAAGCGGTTGTTCATCGCCGAGGCGACCGTCAAGACGCACCTGCTGCGCGTCTTCAACAAGCTGGACGTGGCCGACCGCACCGCCGCGGTGACCACGGCGATGCGGCTCGGCCTGCTGTAGGCCCTACTTGTCGGTGAAGCGCCCGACGAACGCGAGCGCGGTGTTGCAGACCTCGAGCCAGCCGTGGTCGATGGTCAGCGAGTGGCCGCGGCCGGGGATCGAGGCGAACTCGGTCACCCCGCTGTTCTTCTGCTGGAGCTTGTAGGCCGCGTTGGAGATCGCCGGCGGCACGGTGTGGTCCCGCTCGCCCGAGATGAGCAGCAGCGGCCCCCGGTACGCGTTCTCGTGGTCGACCTTGACCTCGCTCCACGGGTTGAAGTTGGCCACCGCGGCCTGGAAGAGCGGCGCGCCCGGGGCCGGCACCGCGTACTCCTCGTAGAGCTTCCGCGCCTCGACCTCGTCGACCGCGTTGGCGAACGCGTAGTGGAACTGCTCGAAGGTCAGCGGGATCGCCTTGTGCCGGTTGGCCGGGTTGGACAGCACCGGCGACGCCGAGCGCAGGGCCGAGACCGGCAGCGGGAGTACGCCCTGGAACGGCGCCGCGTCGATCGCGACGGTCACATTGGACAGTCCGCGGCCGGCGACGATCATCGCGAGCAGGCCGCCGAACGAGTGGCCCACCACCGCCGGCTGCTTGTCGAGCAGGCCGATGACCTCGGCGTAGTGGTCGGCGACCTGGCCGACGGTCTTGCCGGCCATCACCTCCGGGTGGGCGGTGGCCTCCGCGACCGTCTCCGGGTCGTCGGGCCAGCCGGGCGAGAGGGGCGCGTAGCCGGCGCCCCGGAACACCTCGGCCCAGCGGTCCCAGCTGCTGGGCAGGAGCCACAGGCCGTGGATGAAGACGACCGGGGTGCGGCCGCTGGCGTTGATCTCGGCAATCTCGTCGCGAAGGTGCTGAGGGATGGTCGACATGCCGTGAAGCTATGAGATCTCCCGCCTCTTGTGAACCGGTCAAGTAGCCGTTTGCGAGTCAAGGGCACAGACGTTCCACAGCCGCGCCACAGGGCAGGCGCGCACTCTCGGTCGAACACGCCCGACTCGCCGTCGGCGCCACTTCGGGAGGTTCCTGACATGCCGCTGATCGAGACGCTCTCCGTCCGCGACGACACCGCGCAATGGCCGGTCTGGGGCACCGTCGCCCGGGTTGTCGTCACCGATCCGGCCGCGATCGACGAGGCCGCCGGGATTGCCCGGGCCGAGCTCGACGCGGTGGACGCCGCGTGCAGCCGCTTCCGCGACGACTCCGAACTCTCGGTCGCCGGCCGCTCCGGCGGCCGACCGGTCATCGTCAGCCCGTTGCTGGCCGACCTGATCTCGGCCGCGCTGATGGTCGCCGAGGTGACCGACGGCGACGTCGACCCGACGGTCGGGGCGGCGCTGTGCGCGCTCGGTTACGACCGCGACTTCGCCGCCATCACCGGCCGGGTGGTGGCGCCCGCGGTCCGCGTCTTTCCCGTGCCCGACTACCGGGCGGTGCGGCTGCGCGGGGAGGAACTGACCGTGCCCGACGGCGTACTCCTCGACCTCGGCGTCACCGCCAAGGCCGCGGCGGCCGACCGCGTCGCTTCGATGATCGCGTTGCGCCTGGGCGTGGGCGCGCTGGTCGCCCTGGGCGGTGACATCGCCACCGCGGGCCCGGCCCCGTCGGGCGACGGCTGGCCGGTGCTGGTTCAGGACCGCCCCGGCGACCCGGCCTGCACCGTGCGACTGCCGGCCGGTGCGGCCCTGGCGACGTCGAGCACGGTCGGCCGCACGTGGGGTCCGGAGCTGCACCACATCGTCGACCCGCGCACCGGCCGCCCGGCCGCCCGCATCTGGCGCACGGTGTCGGTCGCGTCCTCGTCGTGCCTGCAGGCCAACGCCCTGAGCACGGCCGCGATCGTCCGCGGCCGCGGCGCCTACGACCTGCTCGACGGCTTGCCGAGCCGCCTGGTCACCCCCAGCCTCGACGTGCAGCTGTTCGGCGGCTGGCCGGAGTGAACCGCCGGGTCCTCGCCCGGCGTCTGGTCTCCGAACCGAGGTGAGAGGGGCCCGGCGAGCCCGGGCCCCTCTCCGCGCGCGGCCTTCAGCGGAGGCCCGGCGCCCGCTTCATCGTGTCGAACAGGCCGGTCTGGTCGGTCACGCCGAGCACGCGCTGTCTCGACAAACGTCGAGACAGACATGACCAGTCGTGGGCGGCGCCGAGGTGAACGACGGGCAGCGCGGCGGCGAATACGTCAGGTACGGAGACGGATCTCGAAACAGCAGCCGCCGTCGACGTTGCGCGCGCTGACCCGGCCGCCCTGCGCCTCGACCAGCCCGCGCACGATCGCCAATCCGAGGCCGCCACCCTCCGTACGCTCCCGCGACCCTCGGAACGCCACGTCGAACACCCGCGGCAGATCGTCGGCCGGGATGCCGCCGCACGAGTCGGAGACGGTCAGCCACACCGCGTCGCGGTCGTGTCCCGCGGCCACCCGGACGGTCCCGCCGGCGCGCGTGTAGCGCACGGAGTTGACCAGCAGGTTGGCGATCACCCGGCCCAGTTCGGGCTCGCTCGCGGTCACCACCGGCCAGCCCTGTTCGGACGCGTCGATCCGGATGCCCTTGCTCGCGGCCAGCGGCTTCACCGAGGCGATCGCGTCCGACACCGCCTCGGCCAGCGGCACCTCGGTCAGGTGCAGGTGCAACGCGCCGGCGTGGATGCGGGACAGCTCGAACAGGTCGTCGACCAGCCCGCTCATCCGGTCGGTCTCGGCTCCGATGCGCCGGTGGTATTCGGCGACCGCCTCGGGATCGGCCACCACCCCGTCCTCCAAGGCCTCGGACATCGCGCGCAGGCCGGCCAGCGGCGTCCGCAGGTCGTGGGAGACCCAGGCGACCAGCTCGCGACGGTCCCGCTCGGCCTGCCGGGCCCACATCGCGGCCGCCGCCAGCCGTCGCCCGAACGTCACCCCGACCACCAGACTGACCAGTGCGGCCACCCCGACCGTGATCAGCACGACGGTCAGGTCGTGGTCGGAGAGGAACATCGCCTGCGCGACCGCGATCACCCCGGCCGCCACCACCGCCACGGTGATCGTGATCAACGCGACGATGTGCACGATGATCGACCGCCCGCGGAGCAGCCGCAGCACGCCGGCCCCGGCCAGACCGACCAGTGCGCCGGCGCCGAGCGACAGGAGGAGGATGCCGCGGAGGCTATGCATGGGGCTCATAGCGGTAGCCGACCCCCCACACGGTCAGCAGCCGTACCGGGTGGGCCGGGTCGGCCTCGATCTTCTCCCGCAGCCGCCGCACGTGCACGGTGACCGTCGACTGGTCGCCGAAGTCCCAGCCCCACACCTTCTGCAGGAGCTGTTCCCGTGACCACGCCTTGGCCGGGTGGCGGAGGAAGAATTCGAGCAGGTCGAACTCGCGTACGGTCAATTGCAGGAGCTTCCCGCCCAGCTCGGCCGCCCTCTTGCCGGTGTCGGCGACGAGCTCGCCGTCGGCGAGTTTGCCGCCGGCCGGCTCCGGCGCACTGCGCCGCAGCACCGACCGCACCCGCAGCACCAGCTCCCGCGGCGAGAACGGCTTGGTGACGTAGTCGTCGGCGCCGATCTGCAGGCCGAGCACCCGGTCGGACTCCTCGCCGAGCGCGGTCAGCATGATGATCGGCAGATGCGGCCGATCCTGCCGCAGCCGCCGGCACACCTCGAGCCCGTCGATGCCGCCCAGCATGAGATCGAGCACGATCAGGTCGGGCGGTTGCGTCTCGACGGCCCGGAGCGCGGCCGGCCCGTCGCTTTCCAGGCTCACCCGGAAGTCGTCCTGCTCCAGATAGCGCCGGACGACGTCACTGACCACGGGGTCGTCGTCGACCACCAGCACTCGATGTCCCACGCGACTGACGCTACCGGTCTTCTTGAAGATCGCTCGACAGACCGGTCTGATCCGGTCGGTCCCCTGCGGACGGGGCGGGCCGACCGCCGACGGTCCGGTCTATCCGTGCTGCTCAGTGGGCGTCTTAGGTCGATTTACGCCGAATTACGTGATCCGCCGGTAAGACACCGATAGGCCGGTTAGATTACGGAAGGCGCGGCCTCTGGACGGATCTTCACGTCTGGTTCCAGCGCAGGTCACGCCGGTGCCCCAACCGCCCTCAGGTGCGGTACCCGAACAGGCAAACCCGTCGCGAGGCGGGGGCGCAAAGCCAGGGGCCTCCCCGAACGGAGGCAGCCCAGCCGCCGAAGGAGTTAGGAAGAGAATGCGTTATCGACCAATTCAAGCGGCCTCGCGGGAGCGGGCGCCGCTAGCGCTGTGGGCACCGACCAGGGCCCGAACAGTGCTCGCAGCGGTAGCTGCCGCGGCCGCTGCCCTCGTCCCAGCCGTTTTCGTCGCGTCGCCGGCACTGGCGACCAACACCACCTCGGTCTCCGATCTCACGATCAGCACCGGAGCAGCGAACTGGGAGGGCGGGAAGGTCTCGTTCACCCTCACCTACACCGGCGCGTCGGCGGGCACCTACGCCATCTCGACCGGCGTCACCGGCATCGGTATCGGAAACGCCACCTCGGGCGGGGACTTCGATGCCACGCCCAGCCGGACCACGGTCACGTTCCCGGGAACGGCGACCGCCGGTGCCGTCAACACGACGACCGTGACGGTGACAACCATGGCGGACGTGTTCGCCGAGGGCGATGAGACCTTCAACCTCATCGCCACGGACGACCAGACCGTCCCGGGCGCGGGCACGCTGGACGCGGTCGGAACCATCTGGAACGTCGACACGAGCAACGCCTACACCTTGACCGGTCCGGGCATCGTTTCGGAGACGGCCACCACGACCGGCACCGGCACGTCCGCGGTGACGACGCAGGCCACGGCGACGGTCAGCGCCACGATGACCACAGCCCAGCCCCACGACGTGGTCATCCCGGTCCAGACGGTCGACGACACGGCAAGGTCCGACGTCGGTGTCAACCGCGACTACACGGCGCTGCCCACCGGCGCGGCCATCACCGTCCCGGCCGGCCAGCTCAGCGGCTCGATCTCCGTGAGCCTGTGGGACGACAACGTCAACGAGGACCCGGTCCAGAACTTCGACGTCGTGGGCGACCCCGTCGCACTGGGTGCCGTTGCGGCGATGGGTGGCGACTCGGTCACCGTCGGGATCCGGGACGACGACCCGATGCCGTCCGTCCACCTGGGTAACGCGGGTGGGGTGGTCGAGGGCGGCACGCTGGGCTTCCCGGTCATCCTCTCCAACCCGTCCGAGCGCAACGTCACGGTTCATCTCGCGACGTCGGACGGGGACGCGACCGACACGGCCAACCCGGCCTCGTCGCCCTCGGACTACACCTCGTTCGACAGCACGTTCACGATTCCCAACCTCGCCACCACCGCGACGAAGCTGATCCAGACGACCGCGGACCCCGGCCCGGGAACGGTCGAGGGGCCGGAGAACGTCAAGATGACGCTCAGCGCGCCGGTCGGGGCCTCGCTCGGCTCTCCGACGACGGCCACCGGGATCATCCGGGACGCCCAGGGTGCTCCGTCGATCACGGTGGACACGGTCGGCCAGCCGAACACTGTCGGCGGCCCGGGCTCGACCTCCTTCACCGAGGGCGACACCGACGAGGTCTCCACCTACATCAACGTCAACCTGAGCAGCTCGACGACCGTGCCGGTCAAGCTGAACTACAGCTTCGCCGACGGCACCGCGACCAACGGCGTCGACTACCGGGGAGCCCCCGGCAGCATCACCATCGCGGCCGGGGAGACGACCGCGGCCATTCCGGTGACGATCATCGGGGACAAGCTCTACGAGTACCCGGACGAGACGTTCAACGTGAACTTCACGAGCCCGAACAACTCGGTCGACGCGAGCAGCCTGCTCACCCCGCAGACGATCACCATCGCGGACTCCAGCGACACCCAGCCGACCTGGTCGGTCGGGGACGTCCTGCAGGACGAGGGCAACAGCGGCCAGACGATGGCGCGCGTTCCGATCACCCTGAGCGCGCTGTCCAACCAGGACAACACGTTCAACGTCACGCTGACCGACGGCACGGCGAACGAGGCCGGCATCAACACCGGTTCCACCGCGGGCGCCGACGACTACGACTCCCCGGCGAGCCGGGTCGTCACGATCCCGGCGGGTAGCCTCACCGGCTACCTGGACGTGCCGATCAACGGAGACACGGTCTACGAGCGGGACGAGACGATCACCGCCGGCGTCACCCGTACCGGCGGCAACATCTTGGACACGATTCCGGCCGGCATGCAGCACTCGTCGACGATCACCATCAAGAACGACGACGCGGCCCCGACGATGACCTTCAACGAGACCTCGGCCTCCGAGGGCACCTCGGTGCGGGTCAACGGCACCATCGTCGGTTCCTCGCAGCGCCCGTACACGGTCAAGTTCGCGGTGGCCGGCAGCGGCACCGCTCCGGACGCGGCGACGTCGGGCACCGACTTCGACAAGGTGACCATCGCGGACGTGCCCGTCACGCGCGGCCAGACCGGCGCGCTCGCCGGCAACCCGCTCGCGACGATCTTCTTCAATCCGGACAACATCGACGAGCCCACCGAGTCCCTCGCCGTGACGGCCAGCGAGAGCACCCCGTCGCCGATCGGGTTCGCCTCGTCGACCGGCACCTACAAGATCCTCGACGGTGCGGGCGACCTGCCGCCGGCGGCCTCGGTACACGACGAGACCATCAAGGAGGGCGAAGGCTCGGTTGACGTCCAGGTCGACCTGGCGTTCACCGGCGACACCAAGTCGACCACCCAGACCGTGACCGTCCCGTACTTCACTCAGGACGGCTCGGCCAAGGCCGGCCAGGACTACACCGAAACCAAGGGCACGCTCAGCTTCGCGCCCGGTGAGATGTCCAAGACGATCAACGTGCCGATCAAGAAGGACGGCGTCAAGGAGGGCAACGAGGACTTCTACGTGAAGCTCGGCACTCCCGGCCCGGCCGGCGCCGCGATCACCAAGGGTGCCGGCGACGTCATCATCCTGGCGAACGACGGCGGCAGTGGCACCACGCCTCCGCCGAGCAACCCGGGCGCTCCGAGCATCATGGCTCCGGCCTGGGTGACCGGTTCGATCGCCGTGCCGGTCACCGGCAAGGCGGACCCGGGTGCGACCGTCGACCTGTGGGGCGGCCCCTGGAGCCCGGCCATGCCGAAGCTCGTGAAGATCGACTCGGTCACGGCGGACTCCAGCGGCAACTACAAGTTCGCCCGCTGGATCGGCACCGGTTACCGGTTCCAGACCGCGGTCGGCGACAAGATGTCCGATGAGATCAAGGTCGGCATCGACCAGGCTCCGGTCTTCGTGGCGAGCTCGCCGTCGAAGGGCAAGCTGAGCCTGGCCATCCAGGGCAACCCGCGCGGCCCGAAGCAGGTCGTGATCGTTCAGGTCCTGTCCCACGGCAAGTGGGTCAACACCTGGCGCGGCACGACCGTCAGCAACAACCTCTGGAAGGCGACTGTCTCCGAGAAGTCGAAGTCCAGCTGGACGCTGCGGGCCTTCGTGCAGGGCGACATGAACGTGGGCGTCAACGGCGGCTACTCGGCCGCCAAGAAGATCACGATCAAGTAACCCACTGACCGAACAAAGGGAGGGGCGGCCATGTGCCGCCCCTCCCGCTTTGCCGGGGTACGCCGTGGATCAGTCCACTTCGGCCACGGCCTGGGCGAACTGGGCGGAGTAGAGCCGCGCGTACGCTCCGTCCGCCGCGATCAGGTCGTCGTGGGTGCCCTGTTCGACGATGCTGCCGTTCTCCATCACCAGGATCACGTCGGCGTCGCGGATGGTGGAGAGCCGGTGCGCGATGACGAAGCTGGTGCGGCCGCTTCGGAGCGTGTTCATCGCCCGTTGGATCAGCACCTCGGTGCGGGTGTCGACCGAGCTGGTGGCCTCGTCGAGGATCAGGATGCTCGGCTCGGCCAGGAACGCCCGGGCGATCGTGATCAGCTGCTTCTGGCCGGCCGAGACGTTCGAACCCTCCTCGTCGATCACCGTGTCGAAGCCGTCCGGCAGCGTCTTGCAGAACGCGTCGACGTGGGCCGCCTCGGCCGCCCGCTGCACCGCCTCGATGTCGTAGGAGTCGGCGCCGTACGCGATGTTCTCGGCGATCGTCCCGCCGAACAGCCACGTGTCCTGCAGCACCATCCCCATGTGCTCGCGCAGCTCCTCGCGCGGCATGGACGCGATGTCCACCCCGTCGAGGGTGATCCGCCCCGATGACACGTCGTAGAACCGCATCAGCAGGTTGACCAGCGTGGTCTTGCCGGCGCCGGTGGGTCCGACGATCGCCACGGTCTGGCCCGGTTCGGCGGTGAGGGACAGGCCTTCGATCAGCGGCTTGTCGGGCAGGTAGCGGAACGACACGTCCTCGAACGCGATCCGCCCGGCCACCCGGCCCAGGTCGACCGGTTCCGGGTCGGGGCTCTGCTCGGGCGCGTCGAGCAGCTGGAACACCCGCTCGGCCGAGGCGACCCCGGACTGGATCAGATTGGCCATCGACGCCACCTGGGTGAGCGGCTGGCTGAACTGGCGCGAGTATTGGATGAACGCCTGCACGTCGCCCAGCGTCAGCGCCCCCGAGGCCACCCGCAGGCCGCCGACGACCGCGACCAGCACGTAGTTGAGGTTGCCGATGAACATCATCGCCGGCTGGATCATGCCGGAGATGAACTGGGCCCGGAACGCCGAGGCGAACAGCTTCTCGTTGTGCTCGTCGAACGTCTCCATCGCCTCGTTCTGCCGCCCGAAGACGTGGACCAGCGAGTGCCCGGTGAACATCTCCTCGATGTGACCGTTGAGCTTGCCGGTGGTGGCCCACTGGGCGACGAAGTTCGGCTGGGCCCGCTTGCCGACCTGGGTGGTCACCAGGATCGAGATCGGCACCGTGACCAGGGCGATCAGGGCGAGCAGCCAGGAGATCCAGAACATGAAGACGAGCACGCCGATGATCGTCAGCAGCGCGGTCATCAGCTGGGAGAACGTCTGCTGGAGGGTCTGCGCGATGTTGTCGGTGTCGTTGGTCGCCCGGCTGAGCACCTCGCCGCGGGCCTGCTGGTCGAAGTAGGACAACGGCAGCCGGGCCAGCTTGGCCTCGACGCTGCCGCGCAGCCGGGACACCGTGTTCTGCACGACCGTGGCGATCAGCCGGCCCTGGAAGACCCCGAAGACCCAGGCGAAGACGTAGACCAGGGCGACCCAGGCGAGCAGGTGCGCCAGCCGGTCGAAGTCGATGCCGGCGCCGGGCGTGAACGCGACCGCGTTGAGCAGGTCGGCCCGGGTGCCCTGGCCGGCCGCCCGGAGCCCGGCGACCACCTGCTCCTTGCTCGTGCCCGGCGGGACGTGGATCTGCCGGCCGATCCAGCCGGCGAAGATGATGTCGGTGGCCTTGCCGAGCAGCTTGGGCCCGGTCACTGCCAGGCCGACGCTGCCGATGCCGAACAGCACGGCGACCGAGACCAGCGGCCACTGGGGTTTGAGCAGCTTGAGCAGCCGCACCGTGGACCCCTTGAAGTCCTGCAGTTTCTCGGTCGGGCGGCCGCCGCCCATCATCATGCGGGCGGCCGGTGGGCCGCCGACCGGCCGGTTCGGTGGCCCGCCGGCGGGCCGGTTGGGGGCGGTCACGCGGCGGCCTCCTGCTCGGTCAGCTGCGAGAGAACGATCTCGCGGTAGGTGGGGTTGGTGTCCATCAGCTCGGCGTGGGTGCCGGTGCCGGCGACCCGGCCGTCGTCCAGCACGATGATCCGGTCGGCGTCGCGGATGGTGCTGACCCGCTGGGCCACGATCACCACCGTGGCGTCGGCGATGTACGCCGTGAGCGCCGCCCGCAGCGCCGCGTCGGTGGCGTAGTCGAGGGCCGAGAACGAGTCGTCGAACAGGTAGATCTCCGGCTTGTGCACCAGTGCCCGGGCGATCGCCAGCCGCTGCCGCTGCCCGCCGGAGACGTTGGTGCCGCCCTGGGCGATCGGCGCGTCGAGACCGCCTTCCATCCGTTCGACGAAGTCGCGGGCCTGGGCGACCTCGAGCGCCCGCCAGAGGTCGTCGTCGGTCGCGTCCGGGTTGCCGTACCGGAGGTTGGTGGCGATCGTGCCGGTGAACAGGTAGGGCCGCTGGGGCACGAACCCGACGACCCGGGAGAGCTCGACCGGGTCGAGGTCCTTCACGTCGACCCCGTCGACCAGCACCTGGCCGCCGGTCGCGTCGAACAGCCGGGGGACCAGGTTGAGCAGGGTCGTCTTGCCGCTGCCCGTACTCCCGATGATCGCGGTGATCTCGCGTGGCCGCGCGGTGAGGTTGATGTCGTGGAGCACCGGCGCCTCGGCGCCGGGGTAGTGGAAGTCGACGTCGCGCAGTTCCAGATAGCCGTGCCGGCTGAGCGTGGTGACCGGGTTGGCCGCGACCCGCACGGACGACTCGGTGTCGAGGACCTCCTCGATGCGCTCGGAGCTGACCTCGGCCCGCGGGATCATGACGAACATGAAGGTCGCCATCATGATCGACATCAGGATCTGCAGGAGGTAGGTGAGGTACGCGGTGAGCGCCCCGATCTGCATGTGCCCGGCGTCGATGCGGTGGCCGCCGAACCAGAGCACGGCGATGCTGGAGACGTTCACGATCAGCATCACGCTGGGGAACATCAGTGCCATCAGCTTGCCGGTCTTCTTCGACACGTCGGTCAGCTCGTCGTTGGACCGGCCGTAGCGGACCTGCTCGCGCTCGTCGCGGACGAAGGCGCGGATGACCCGGATGCCGGTGATCTGCTCGCGCATGACCCGGTTGACCCGGTCGATGCGCTTCTGCATCGAGCGGAACAGCGGGCGCATGCGGCTCACGATCAGGCTGACCACGCCGATCAGCAGCGGCACGATGACCAGCAGCATGGCCGAGAGCGGCACGTCCTGGTGGAGGGCGAGCACCACGCCGCCGATGCACATGATCGGCGCCGAGACCATCAGCGTGAACGTGAGCAGCACCAGCATCTGGACCTGCTGCACGTCGTTGGTCACGCGGGTGATCAGCGTCGGGGCGCCGAACTGGCCGACCTCGCGGGCCGAGAAGCCCTGCACCGCGCGGAAGATCGAGGCCCGGACGTCGCGGCCGACCGCCATGGCCGTGCGGGCGCCGAAATAGACCGCGACGATCTGGGTCGCGATCTGCAGCACCGTGATGCCGAGCATGCCGGCGCCGATGCGTATGACGTAGCCGGTGTCGCCCTTGACCACGCCGTTGTCGATGATGTCGGCGTTGAGCGTGGGCAGGTAGAGCGTGGCCAGCGTCTGCAGGAACTGGAAGAACACGACCAGCCCGATCGTGGTGCGATAGGGCCGGAGGTGCGTGCGAAGCAGTCGAATCAGCACGTCGACTGAGCCCCCCGAGTGTCGTCTTGCCTGATGAGTAGTCCGTCGAGCAGGAGCGAGACCGCCTCCTGCGAGTCGAAGCCGTCCGGGTCGCCGAACGGGCCGAACGTGCGGGCGCCGCAATAGAGCAGGAGCAGGCGGGCCGTCGAGCCGGGGGAGCGGCGCAGGATCGCGGCGTCCGGCTGGATCAGCTCGGCCAGGGCGGCCTGCGTCCGTTCGCGGTCGTGGGCCATCTTGTGGAAGGGGGTCCCCTGGCCGCCCCCGGTCATGACCAGCTTGCGGACCGCGGTCATGAGCTGGGCGTGCTCGAGAAAGCGCCGCATGAGCAGGTCGGCGGCGATCGTCAGCCGCTCGCGCAGCGGCAGCGCCCGGTCGATCGCGGCGAACGCGTCGATCATCGGCTGCGGGTCGAGTGCCTGGAGCACCGACACCGTGACCAGCTTGTTCTTGTTTTCGAAGACACCGAAGATCGTGCCCTCGGCGACCCCGGCAGCCTCCGCGATCTGCCGCGTGCTGACATCGAGACCGTGCTCGTGCAGCAGCGGGATGGTCGCTTGGATGAGCGCGGCCCGGCGGTCGTCGGGGGCCATCGCCGGCACCCGTCTGCGCCTGTTCTCCACGATTCCGAACCCTAACTGAGTGAGCACTCACTCAGCCACTGACATTTGTCACGGATGTTTGCCTCAGGTGCCAACCGGTTGCGCCGATGTGGCAGCCCGTGCAGGAGCAGCCGACCGACATGGACGACCACGCCGCCGACTACTGGTCGCGTCAGATCCGCATCGGCACGTGGGTCGCGGTGCTGGTCACCTCGATCGGTGGCGTGCGGATCGCCCTGAACTGGCCGCCCGGCCGCCACTTCTGGCTCGTGCCGGTGGTCGCGGTCGTGCTGCTCCAGGCGGCCGCCCTGCGCCTGCCGTGGGCCAGCCTGGTACGCCGGCGCGGCGTACGCAAATGGCTTCTGCTCTGGTGGTTCGGTGAGCTGCCGGTCCTGCTGCTGTTCGGGATGAGCGACGCCCGCGGCCTGATGCTCTATCTGCCCGGGGCCGTCCTGCTGCTGCTCACCGCGGCCGCCCTCTGGTCGCCGTCGGTCGTGGTCGTGCTCGGCACGGCCTCGGTGCTCGGCTACTGCGTGCTCCTGCCGGTGCAGGCGGCGACCGACGTCATCACCACGATCGTGCTGGTCGCCATGATGATCTGCGTGGTCGGCCTGACCGCGGTCAACGCCCAGAGCCGGCGCCGGCTGGACCGCCGCCGGACCGTCGCCGAGCTGCGGACGGCGACCCTGCTCGAGGCCTCGGCCGACGCGGTGCTGGCGATCGGCGAGGGCGGCTACATCCGGTTCGTGAGCTCCTCGGTGCAGCAGCTGCTCGGCTACCGCGGGGAGCAGCTGCTCGGGACCCGCCTCGGCGAGTACGCCGACCACGACCGGATCGACGAGCTCCGGGCCTGGATGTACGAGGTCTGGGACCTCCCGCCGACGGAAACCCGGCGCACCGAGACCAAGCTGCTCGGCGCCGGCGGCGAATGGGTCTACGTCGACGTGATCGGCCGGACCCTCAAGGACGATCCGGAGATGCCGGCGGTCGTGATCAGCCTGCGGGACATCAGCGCCCGCCGCGCGCTCGAGGCCGAGCTCCAGCGCCAGGCCTTCACCGACCCGCTGACCGGCATGCCCAACCGCACCCTGTTCCGCGAGCGGCTCGAACAGGCGGTGCTCGATCTCACCCGATCGGGCGGCGAGGGTCGCCCGGTCACCCTGCTCCTGCTCGACCTCGACGACTTCAAGCTGGTCAACGACAACCTCGGCCACAGCGCGGGCGACGAGTTGCTCACCACGATCGCCGACCGGCTGCGGGCCCAGGTGCGCCCGGGCGACATGCTGGCCCGCCTCGGCGGGGACGAGTTCGCGATCCTCATGGAAGACCTGGCCGCGGCGGACGCGGCCGCGCTGGCCGCGCGGCTGCTCGCGGTCGTACGGGAACCGATCCGCCTGGCCAGCCGGGACGCGATGTGCACGCTCAGCCTCGGCATCGCCACCGCGACCGGGGGCGACGGCCTCACCGCCGAGCAACTGCTGGGCAACGTCGACCTGGCCATGTACGCCGCGAAGCGGGCCGGCCGCAACGCGTACCGGATCTTCGAGCCGACCATGACCATGTCGGTGCTGGAGGAGGCGCAGCAGCGGGCCGACCTCGAGCACGCGCTGGAGCACGAGGAGTTCCTGGTCCTCTACCAGCCGGTGGTCGAGATGCACACCCAGCGGCTGACCGGCGTCGAGGCGCTGGTGCGCTGGCAGCACCCGCGCGACGGCCTGCTCGGTCCCTACCACTTCATCGCGAACGCCGAGGCCAACGGCCTGATCGTCCCGCTCGGCCGCTGGGTGCTGCGGCAGGCCACCCAGCAGCTGGCGCGCTGGCGGGCCGAGTCGCCCGAGGCCGCGGCCGACCTGCGGATGAACGTCAACCTCTCGGCCCGTCAGTTCCAGGACGTGGGCCTGGTCGACGACGTGCGCGCGGCGATCGCCGACGCCGGCATCGACCCGGCCTCGCTGACCCTGGAGATCACCGAGTCGATGCTGATGGCCGACATCGAGAGCGCCAAACAGACCCTGCACTCGCTGCGCCGGCTCGGCGTGCGCCTGGCGATCGACGACTTCGGCACCGGCTACTCGTCGCTGAGCTACCTCAAGCAGCTGCCGGTCGACATCATCAAGATCGACAAGACGTTCGTCGACCAGGTCGACACCGACGCGGACGACGTGGCCCTGGTCGACGCCGTGGTCGGCCTCGGCCAGGCCCTGAAGATGCAGACCGTCGCCGAGGGCATCGAGACCGACGGCCAGTGGGCCATGCTCCGCCGCATCGGCATCGACCACGGTCAGGGCTACCTCTTCGGCCGCCCGGGGGCGCCCGAGGACATCAACGCCCTCATGCTCACCTCGGCCAGGTAAATACTTCGGGATCGCCACCCCTCGCCGAGACCGCGGCCGCCATCCGGCACGTGGCGACCGGAGCCCCCGCGGGTAAGGTCGTCGTGATCGTCACCCAGGGTTGAACCAAACCCGGTCTCCTGCCGTGTACCCCAAGGCAGGTACGCAGCGGTGGTAAAGGAACCCGAGTTGTCATTCTTCACGAAGCCGCGCCGTGTCGGTGGCGCGGTGCTCACCACGCTCGCCGCGTTGTTGGTCCTCTCGGCGCTCATCGTGCCTGATCAGATCACGCGGCTCCCACCCGGAAACCCCATCGGCAACGCCCTCCTCCGGATCCCGATCGAGGGGCTGGTGGCGGCCGCGATTCTGATCGTGCTGCCGCCCCGGCCGCGCAAGATCGTGGCCGGCGTGCTCGGCTTCGTCCTGGGATTACTGACCGTAATCAAGATCGTCGACTTGTGCTTCTACTCGGTGCTGGCGCGCGAGTTCGACCCGGTGCTCGACTGGCCGCTGATCGGCGACGGCTACAGCTTCCTGCAGGACTCGATCGGCAAGACCCGCTCCCTGCTGGTCGCCATCGGGGCGGTCGTCCTGATCGTCGCCATCCTCACCTTCATGACCCTCGCGGTCATACGGCTCAGCCGGCTGTTCGGCGCCCACAAGCGGGCCACCGGCCACACCGTGCTCGCGTTCGCCGCGGCCTGGGTGGTCTGCCTGGTCCTCGGCGTACAGGTCGTCGGCGGCGTGCCGGTGGCCGCCTCCAGCGCCGCCGCCCTGGCCCGCGACACCGCCCTCAAGCTGCCCCAGGACATCAAGGATCAGAAGGCGTTCGAACGCGAGGTGCAGGTCGACGCGTTCAAGAACACCCCAGGCGACCAGCTGCTGACCGGGCTCAAGGGCAAAGACGTGATCGTCGGCTTCGTCGAGAGCTACGGCCGCGACGCGCTGGAGAACCCCGAGTTCAACACCCAGGTGCTCGGCCAGCTCGCCGGCGACCAGGGCAAACTGGCCGAGAAGGGCTTCGCGGCGGAGAGCGGGTTCCTCACCTCGTCGACCGCGGGCGGCGGCAGCTGGCTCGCCCACTCGACGTTCCTGTCCGGCCTCTGGATCGACAACCAGCAGCGCTACCAAAACCTGGTCGGCGGCGACCGGTTCACGCTGACCCGGGCGTTCAAGAAGGCCGGCTACCGCACGGTCGGCGTCGAGCCGGGCGTCACCTACGCCTGGCCGGAAGGCAACTTCTACGGCTACGACCAGGTGTGGGACTCGCACACGCTGGGCTACCACGGCCCGTCGCTGAGCTGGTCGACGATGCCCGACCAGTTCGTCCTCAAGCAGTTCGAAAACCTGGAGTACGCCAAACGCCAGGGCCCGCTGCTCGCCGAGATCACGCTGACCTCGAGCCACACCCCGTGGGCGCCGCTGCCCCAGACCCTCGACTGGAACCAGATCGGCGACGGCTCGGTCTACGGCCCGATGGTCGCCGCGGCCGAGGGCCCGGGCAAGCTGTGGCAGCACAACCACGACATCAAGGAGGCGTACGCGAAGTCGATCGCGTACTCCGTCGACACCCTGATCTCGTTCATCCAGAAATACGGCGACGACAACCTGGTCATGGTCTTCCTCGGCGACCACCAGCCGGCCTCGGTCGTGGTCGGCCAGAACGCCAGCCACGACGTCCCGATCACCATCGTCGCCAAGGACAAGTCGGTCTTCGACAAGATCGCGAGCTGGGGCTGGACCCAGGGCCTGACCCCGGCCCCGAACGCCCCGGTCTGGCCGATGAACCAGTTCCGTGACCGTTTCCTGACCGCCTTCGGCTCCGACGAGGCGGCAAAATAGAGTCGTCCGGCCGCGCCGGCTCCGCCAGGGCCGACGCGGCCGGATTCTCACAGTCGCGGCGTGCCGGCCTGACTTCGACCACGCCCGACTTCGACCACGCCCGGCCTCACCGGCGGGCTCGCGCGGCGAAGAAGATCGGGATTGCGGAGTAGACCGGTTGCTGGCGCGCCAGCAGCGCGCCCGCCGGGGGCTCCTCGATGAGTTCGAGGGTGAAGCCGCAGGCCGGCAGCGCGTTGAGGTAGGTCGCGAGCGTCCGGTGGTGGTTCCCGGCCCGGCGGACCCCCTGAGGCTTGGGCGACCTCCAGAAACGTTCGCCGAGGTAGTCGGTGATGAGCCGGCCGGGCCGCCCCTCCGCGGTCCGGACGGTTTGCGCGCCGGGAGCCAGGAAGCACGGGTGGGCGAGCACGAACACGAACGATCCGCCGGGCCGCAGAACCCGGTGGACCGCGGTGAGCGCGGCGGTCAGATCGGGGATGTCCATCAGGCCGAGCTGGCACGTCACGAGGTCGAACGCCGCGTCCGGCAGCGTACGCAGCGTCGCGGCGTCCTCGACCAGATAGACGATTCCCAGGGGATCGTTCGCCTCGTGGCGGCGGGCGGCCTCGATCATCTCCGGGGCGAGGTCGGCGCCGGTGACCGAACGCGCTCCGGCCCGCGCCAATGCCCGGCTGGCTATCCCCTGGCCGCAGGCGACATCCAGGACGTCCGAGCCGTGCACGGCGGGCGACAGGCGGACGGTGGTCTCGGCGGCGAGCTGATGCGGGCCGCTGCCCGCCTGCAGCAGCTCGTCGTACCACCCGGCGATCCCGGACCACGTCGCCGACTCTGACTCGGTGCTCATCGTTCTCCCCGCCTCGGCCCTGCCCGCCCATCATGCTCGTGCACGGACCGTGGGCCGAACGGCGGTGACGTGCGGGCCCTGGTCTACGTCGACGCGTTCCCCCTGAGCGCCAACACCACTCCGTCGGCGGTCGTGACTGATCGGTCAATGGGCGGCGGTCCCGGTCGTCAGCCCGGTGGCGGGTTCGAGGTCCGGGGCCGCCGCCGGGCGTACCGGCCGGGAGAGGAGCAGGCCGACGGCCGCGGTGGCCAGGCTCAGGGCGGCGGCCAGGGCCCACGCCCAGCGGAAGTCGTCGCTGGAGCCGGCGCCGATCCGGCTGCCGACGATGGTGACCAGCAGGGCGACGCCGATCGAGGCCGAGATCTGGCGGGCCGAGTTGACCAGGGCCGAGCCGGTCGCCGCGCGCGGGCCGGGCAGCGACTGCACGCCGGCCGCGATCAGTGTGCCCATGGCCAGGCCGACGCCGATGCCGCCGAGAATCATGCTGGGCAGCAGGTCGCGTGGGTAGTCGGGCCGCACCGAGAGGAACACGACCCGCCACAGCATGCCGGCCGCGAACAGCAGCCCGCCGACGGTGACGAAGCGGCCGTGGCCGAAGCGGTGAACCGCCTTGGTGGTCAGCACGGTGACGATCGGGACCAGGGCCGGGCCGGGGACGAGCGCGAGCCCGGTGCGCAGCGCGCTCCAGTGCCAGACCTCCTGGCACCAGAGGACGTTCGAGAGCAGCATGATCGCGAACGCCACGTTGAACGTGAGGGTGCCCAGGCCGGCGACGCCGAAGCGGGGGAGCCGCAGCAGGTGCAGTTCGAGCAGCGGGCGCGGGTGCCGCAGGGAGCGGAACCCGAACCACGCGCCGGCCAGCACGGCCAGCGCGGCCAGGCCCAGCGTGCCGGGGGAGACCCAGCCCCAGTCCGGCGCCTCGACCAGCGCGCCGGACAGGGCGGCCACGGCGGCGGTGATCAGCACGGCGCCGAGCGCGTCGGGCAGTCGCCCGGACTCGCGGGCCGCCGGGTGGGGCAGCGAGAGGCCGCCGAAGATCAGCGTGAGCACGCCGATCGGCAGGTTGACCACGAAGACCCAGCGCCAGTCGGCCTGCACCAGCAGGCCACCGAGCACGGGCCCCGAGGCGGCGGCCAGGCCACCGACCGCGGCCCACGAGCGGGTCGCGGTGGTGCGGCGGTCGGCGGGGACGGCGGCGAGCAGCAGCGCCAGCGAGGTCGGCAGCTGGGCGGCGGCGCCGATCGCCTGCACGATGCGGGCGGCGACGAGCAGGCCCAGGTTGGGGGCGAGGGCGCAGCCGAGCGACGCCACGGTGAAGACGGCCACGCCGGCCAGGAAGATCGGGCGCTGCCCGATCCGGTCGCCGAGACGTCCGGCGACGACCAGGAGGGCGGCCAGCGTTATCGCGTACGCGTTGAGCACCCAGCTGAGGTCGCCCAGCGTGGCGTGGAAGTCGCGTCCGAGGGCGGGCAGGGCGACGTTGACGATCCAACAGATCGAGGTTGGTCATGAAGACCGCGAGGGTGACCACGACCGTCGACACGCGGCGGTTTGAAAATCGAACTGGACGGCTCACGCCCGTACGATAACGAGGTTGGTTGGAAAATCAAACCGTGCGTGGCACGCTGAGCGGGTGATAGACCCTGCCTCCCTGCCCGGCCGGCCGTGTGCCGTCGCCGCCGCTCTCGAGCTGGTCGGCGAGCGCTGGGCGCTGCTCGCGGTGCGCGAGATCTCGTTCGGCAACCACCGCTTCAACCAGATCGCCCGTAACACCGGCGCCCCGCGCGACCGCCTGGCGGCCCGGCTGAAGGCGCTGGTCGAGGCCGGAGTTCTGGTCCGGGAGGACGGCTATCACCTGACCCAGGCCGGTCGCGAGCTCAGCCCGGTGCTGTGGGCGCTGCTCGACTGGGGCTCCAAATGGGCGGTGGCGCAGCCGACGATCCGGCTGCGCCACCATCACGATCACGATCTCCGGCCGCGTTCCGTCTGCACGGAGTGCGGCGAGGAGGTCGGGCCCGGCGAGATCACCCCGGTCAGCACGGTCGAGGGGTGGGGCCTGGCCGGGCCCGGCGAAACGAGCTAGCTACCCCAGCGTCCAGCTCTGGTTGGCGGTACCGCCGCAGGTCCAGATCTGCAGCTGGTTGCCGTCGGTCGTGCTCCAGCCGGTGTCGTCGAGGCACTTGCCGGAGCCCGAGTTGACCAGGCTGTTGTTCGCCCCGACGGTCCAGGCCTGGGCCGCGGTGCCGTTGCAGTCGTACAGCTGCACCTTGGCGCCGTTGGCCGTGCCGGCGGCCGCCACGTCGAGGCACTTGCCGAGCGCCTGGAACGTGTTGCCGCTGTGCGCCCACACCTGCGCGTTGGTGCCGTTGCAGGTGTAGAGGTCGACCTTGGTGCCGTTGGCGCTGGACGCCCCGGCGACGTCGACGCACTTGCCGCCGTAACCGTGGATCGCGGTGCCGCCGGCCGGCGGGGGCGGCGGCGTGGTCGTGCCGCCGCCGGTGATCGCCTTGAACATGTTGAGGAACTGGTAGTTGCTCTGCGGGATGCCGCTCTGGCCCGAGTTGTCGCGGCCGAGCGCCCAGAACGTCAGCTCCTGGATGCCGTTGGCGGCGGCGAAGCTCTCCAGTTCCTGACCGTCCTGGATGGTGAACGTCTCGACGCCGCCGTCGTTGACGCCGATCATCGGGCAGTTGCCCTCCATCGCCCAGAGCTGGGCCGACGTCTTGGTCGTCCAGATCTGGCCGAGCTGGCTGTGCAGGGCGTTGGCGGCGCTGATCGCGGCCTGGCCCATGTCCATGGCCGGGCCGTAGTCCATGGTCATGATGTCGACCAGGTTGACGTTCAGGTTGTGGCTCTTGGCGTTCTGCAGGATGCCGACGCCGCGGGAGTCCAGGCCGGTCGGGTCGACCGGGAGCGTGTAGTCGACCTGGAGGTTCTTGCCCTGGGCCGCGTACTGGGTCTGGAGGTTGGCCAGGGCCTGGTTGCGCCGGTCGTTGGCGGCGGTGTTGTCGAGAGTGCTCTCCTCGATGTCGAGGTCGATGCGGGTGAGGTTGAACTGGTCGATGACCTTCTGGTACTGCGCCTGCATCGAGGCGACCGTGGTGCACGAGGCGAGCTCGGAGCCCGACGCGCCGCCGAACGAGGCGATCACGTCGCCGCCGGCCGCCCGCAGGCTGTTGATGGCGTTGTTCCAGCCGGCGTCGGTGACCGGGGTGTCACCGTTGATGCTCGCGTTGCAGGTGCCCTGGCTGATGATGAAGGCCAGCGTGTAGTACTTGTTGCCGGTCGCGTTGTACGCGTTCATCAGGCTGGACGGGTCGTTCCACATCTCGGCGTAGGGCGCGGCGTAGTGCGCGGGGAAGCCGGGCCCGGGGTTGGCGGCGGCCGAGGCCGGACCCGCGGTGGCGGTGAGGATCGCCGCGGCAGCCACCGGAACGGCGGCGAGCAGCGTCTTGATTCGGGACATGGGGGTATCCCTTTCTGTTATGGACCGACCGTGAGGGGCTGCACGTTCGAAGCGGAGCTGACCTTGGCGCCGCTGTTGTTGATGATGTGGTTGATCGTTCCGGTCCCGCCGAGCGAGACGTCGATCATGTCGTGGAAGGTCGTCCCGGTCGCCGGGACCTCGATGCCGCGGTCGGCGACCACGCCCGGGTTGGTGCTGAAGTAGCAGTAGACGCCGGTGCCCCAGGCCTGATGCGAGGTCACCGAGTTGGCGACCTTGTAGGAGGGGTAGCCGAGCTCCCCGCCGCCGGCCGACCAGCTCGCGTTGTTGGGCACGTCGTACGGCATCTCGGACTGATAGAAGTACGTCCGCCCGCCGTTGCCGTTCCACAGTGTCTGGTACTGCTGGTAGTGCTCGACGGCCAGGCCGTACATCGTCACGTTGTTGCCGTTGACCACCAGCCCGTTGGCCGCGGTGTTGGTGTTCCAGCCGAACGTGTTGTTGTTGCCGTGGTCGGCCCGCCAGATCCAGTTGTCGCTGCCGATCGTGTCGGAGCTGTTGACCACCAGCGACTGGCTCGCCTTGCCGGCCACGTCGCCGCCGACTCGGAAGAAGACGTCCTGCAGCGCGATCGGGTTGGACGCGTGCGACGCCGACGAACCGGCCGGGCCGACCTGCATCAGCGTCTGGCTGTTGGTCGTGCCGGCGCTGATCAGCAGGCCGGCGACGTCGATGCCGTCCACGTCGGCGGTGGTGATCGCGGTGACGCCGTTGTCCGGCATGAACGTCGCCAGGCCGAGGCCGAGCACGACCGTGTTGGCCCGGGTGATGTTGATCGGCGCGTTGAGGTGGTAGACGCCCGGGGTGACCAGCAAGTTCTTGCCGGCCGCGAGGGCGGCGTTGATGGTCGCCGCGGTGTCGCCCGCCTTGACCACGTAGAACTGGGTGATCGGGATCGAGGTGCCCGCGGTGCTGCCGCCGGTCCAGGACGGCCCGCTGGCGTTGGTGCGCAGCGCCGGGACCATCACGTTGTAGAGGCCGGTGCTGTCGGTGTAGAGGTACGGCTTCTCGCGGTTGACCGGCGAGGCTCCCGTGTTGGTGCGGCTGGGGAACGACGTGCCGGGCACGCCGCCGGTGTCACCGGTGAAGACCAGGTTCCAGTTCGAGCCGGCGAAGCTGCCCATCTGGGTGTCCTGGAACAGGTACTGCTGCTGCGTACCGGAGTTGATCTGCCCGGAGATGCGGGAGTCGCCGATGTAGCCGCCGGACGACCAGTTGCTCGAGTTGTTGCCCGAGGTGTAGTCGTCGAGCGTCATGTTGCCGTGCACGTCGACCCGGCGGAACGGGTCGGCCTGCGAGACGGCGTATTCGAGCGTCCCCGAGCTCGGGGTGTCGGAGAGGTTCTCGACGTCGCGCCAGAAGTTCTGGGTCGCGTTGCCGCCCGACCAGGCCGCGTCGACGTGGATGCCGGCGCCGGTCAGCGAGACGTCGTCGGGGGAGGCGCCGAGGCCGGCGACCTGGGTGTAGAACCCGACCGGCACGTCCACGTTGTAGCTGCCCGGGGTGAACAGCAGCGCATAGCGGTTGGTGCCGAACTGGTTGCTCTGCTGCGAGCTGTAGACCGAGCTGATCGTTGACTGGATCGACGACTGCGACATCGACGGCGTGAAGATCTTGACGTTCGGGCCGAGGTCGGGGTTGTTCGGGTTGGTGGGCGGGGGCGTCGTGGTCCCGCCGCCGCCGACCGGGTTGAGCGTCCACGACTGGGCGGCGGTGCTGTTGCAGGCGTACTGCTGCAGCTGGACGCCGTCGTTGACCGACGCCGCCGGCACGTCCAGGCAGAGGCCGCTGTAGTGGCTGACGAAGTGGTAGGCGCCGCTGCTCTCCTGCACCGGCTGCCACTCCTGGCTGCTCCAGCCGCCGTTCGACCACAGGTGGATCTTCGCGCCGGAGGCGGTCGAGGGACCGACCACATCGACCGCCGGCTGGGGCGCGTTGTTGTTGACGATCACGTAGTAGCCGGCGTCGGTCGCGGGCAGGAGCTCCCACTGCTGGGCCGTGCTGCCGTTGCACGCGTACTGCTGGACGGCGGTGCCGTTGGCGGTCGAGGCGGCCGCGGCGTCGAGGCACTTGCCGCTGTTACCGCTGACGAAGGTAAAGAAGGTTCCGGTCGGTGGCGCGGCGGAGGCGCTGGTCGCGCTCGCCACGCCGACCAGCCCGGCGGCCAGGAGGCTCGCTCCGCCTATCGCGAGGAGCCTTACGGACTGTTTCATTTGCCCTCTCCACTGCAACGAAGGGGTTTGTTTCTGAAACAACACGCCTGGCGACGTGGCCGGGTGGGTCGGCGTCGGTCGTCACGAAACCGCTGCTGAGCTGCGTAGATGCATATGAAACCACTCTGCAACGCGTGTTTTTGTAAGGAAAGCATTGTGTTTCATCGATGTCAAGAAATCGAGCGCTATGCTCGGCCGATGAAGGGCGCGACCGTACGCCAGCTGGCCGCTCAGCTGGGCCTGTCCCCGGCCACGGTGTCGCGCGCCCTCAACGGGCACAGCCACGTGGCCGAGGCGACGCGGCGGCGGGTGCTCGAAGCCTTCTCCCGGCCGACCCCGAAAAACGGCCTCGTCTTCGTCCGCTGCCCCTACGAGCTGACCGACTACTTCGGACCGATCGTGTCCTCGGTCGGCGAGACGCTGCGGCTGCACGGGCGGGAGATGCTGCTCGACACGGGCGGCGCGAGCTACCACGACGACGTGCTGCGCCGGCTGCCGTCCCGGGGTGAAATCGCCGGGGCCGTCCTGATCCTGCCGCCCGAGGAGACGAGCGAGATCGAGTCCCTGCGCGCGTCCGGCACGCCGTTCGTGGTGATCGATCCGCGCGTCCGCGTGCCGAAGGACGTCCTGTCGGTCTCGGCGGCCAACTTCTCCGGATCCCGGGACGCGGCCGCCCATCTGGCCGCGCTCGGGCATCGCCGGATCGGGGTGATCTCGGCCGGTCCGGTGCTGGCGGCCGGGGAGGCGCGGCTGGCCGGTCACGCGTCGGCGCTGGCCCAGGTGGGCGCGCTGGTCGAGCCGGAACTGGTCCGCTACGGCGAGCCGATCGCGGCGACCGGAAACAAGGAGGGCGGGGAACTGCTCGACCTCGATCCTCGGCCGACCGCGATCGTGTGCTTCAACGACAAGGTCGCGGTGGGCGTACTTCAGGCCGCGGCCGACCGCGGCCTGAAGGTGCCTCAGAATCTTTCGGTGGTCGGTTTCGACGACATCGACCTGAGCCGGGCGACCACGCCGCGGCTCACGACGGTGCGACAACCGTTGCAGGAGATGGGACGGATGGCCGTGACCGCCCTGATGCGGGTGCTCGACGGGCACGAGGCCGAGGCGTTGCACATCGAGCTGGCCACCGAACTGGTGGTCCGGGACAGCACCGGGCCCGCTACTTGAGGAACCGCTTCAGGGCGTCGATGCGCAGGGCCCAGATGCGCCGCGACAGGGCGGCGTCGGTCGCGAACGTCTCCGCCGCGTGATAGCTGCCCGGGTGGATGTGCAGTTCGGTCGGCACGCCGGCCTGCATGAGCCGCTGGGCGAACGCGATGTCCTCGTCGCGGAACATGTCGACCGTACCGACGTCGATGAAAGCCGGCGGCAGGCCGGCCAGATCTTCCGCCCGGGTCGGCGCCGCGTAGTGGTCGGCCGGTTGCCCGCCCAGGTACCACTCCCAGGCCTGGATGTTGCCGGCGCGGTCCCAGATGCCGATGTCGACGATCTCCTGGGTGGAAGCCGTGGTGTTGGTGTCGTCGATCATCGGATAGATCGGCATCATGAACTTCAGGGCCGGGCCGCCGCGGTCCCGGGCCATCAGAGCCACCGCGATCGCGAGGCCGCCGCCCGCACTGCCGCCGTAGACGCCGAGCTTTTCCGGGTCGATGTTCAACGAGGAGGCGTTGGCGGCCATCCAGCGAAGGCCCGCGTAACAGTCCTCGGCCGGAGCCGGGTGCGGGCTCTCGGGGGAGAGGCGGTATTCGACCGAGACGACGACCGCGCCGGCCTCATCGCAGATCTTGGTGGCGACCGGGTCTTCGCCCTCGACGCTGCCGAGGATCATGCCGCCGCCGTGGATGAAATAGATGCCCGGCAGGGTCCCGGTCTTGTCGAGTGGCCGGTAGATGCGGACCGAGATGTCCGGCTCACCGTCCGGGCCGGGAATCGTGCGGTCCTCCTTGGCGACGTTCGGGTTGTCCGGCACCTCGATGCCGGAGAGCATCGCCTCGACGGTCGCCCGCCGCTGCACGATGTCGGGGATGGAGTTGAAGCCACCCGGAAGTGCCTCCAGAAGCTGGTTGAGCGGGACGGCCACCTCGGGGTCGATCAATTCGCGACGGGACATGTCATTCCTTTCAGACGGCGAGGGCGAAGCCCTCGTAACCCTTGGCCGCGACCTCGTCGCACTTCTTGCGGTATTCGCCCACCCCGCCCGCGTACGGCATGAACACGCGCGGCTTACCGGGCACGTTGGCACCCATGTACCAGGAGTTGGCCTTCGGATAGAGCGTGTGACTGGCGATCTCGTTGACGTGGTCGACCCAGGCGTCCTGGGCCTCGGCGGTCGGCTCGATCGTGGTCAGGCCCTGCTCCCGCAGATGCCCGATCGCGTCGGCCACGAAGTCGACGTGCTGCTCGATCGAGACGACCATGTTGGACAGCACCGAGGGGCTGCCCGGACCCGTGATCATGAACAGGTTGGGGAAGCCGGCCGAGCCGATGCCGAGATACGTACGCGGCCCGGCCCGCCAGGTCTCCCGCAGCGAGAGCCCGTCCCGGCCGCGGATGTCGACGTTGGTCAGCGACCCGGTCATCGCGTCGAAGCCGGTCGCGTAGACGATCGCGTCGAACTCGTACTCCCGCTCCGACGTGCGGATGCCCTTCTCGGTCACCTCGACCAGCGGCGTGCGCTGCAGATTGACCAGGTGCACGTTCGCCCGGTTGTAGGTCTCGAAGTAGTTCGTGTCGAGGCACGGCCGCTTGGTGCCGAACGGGTACTCCGGGCAGAGATCGTCGGCGACCGCCTGGTCCTCGACGATTTCGTGGATCTTGCGGTGGATCCAGCGCTTGGCGGTGTCGTTGGCGTCCTGGCTGACCGCGAGGTCGGTGAAGCTCGACAGCAGGTTGACCAGGCTGCCGCTCTCCCAGGCCGCTTCGTAGACGGCGTCGCGCTCGGCGTCGGCGACCTCGAGCGCCGACCGGGTCGGGATCGGCACCGGCACCCCGGCCCCGGATTCCCGCTGCTCCTGTCGGAACTCGGGGTAGCGGGCCTTCATGTCGGTGACCTCGTGCGGCCGCAGCTTGCGGTTGCGGGCGGGCAGCGAATAGGACGGCGTGCGCTGGAAGACGGTCAGGTCGAGGGCCTGCTCGGCGATCACCGGGATCGACTGGACGCCGGACGACCCGGTGCCGATGATGCCGACCCGCTGCCCGGTGAAGTCGACGCCCTCGTGCGGCCAGTGAGCGGTGTGATAGGTCGCGCCCTTGAACGCGGCCAGGCCGGGGATCTCGGGCATCTTCGACGACGAGAGGCAGCCGGTCGCCATGATGAAGTAGCGGGCGGTGACGGCCTCGCCGTACTCGGTGCGGATCAGCCAGTCGCGGGCGTCGTCGTTCCAGGTCGCGGCCGTGACCCGGGTGCGGAAGACGATGTCCTTGCGCAGGTCGAACCGGTCGGCGACGTGGCGGGCGTACCTGAGGATCTCGGGCTGGGTGGGGTAGCGCTCCTTCCACTCGAACTGCTGCTCCAGATCGGACGAGAAGGAGTACGAGTAGGCCAGGCTCTCCACGTCGACCCGGGCGCCGGGGTAGCGGTTCCAGTACCAGGTGCCGCCGACGTCGGTGCCGGCCTCGAAGACGATCGCCTTGAGGCCCATCTCGCGCAGGCGGTGGAGCAGATACATGCCGGAGAAGCCGGCGCCGACGATGACGGCGTCGGCGGTCTGAATGTCGGAGTCGGACATGCTGCCTCCCAGAGGGGGTGGGTACAGCCGGTGAAGAGGGCACCGCTCACCGTGATCAGACTCACAACATAGAATGCATTCTGCATCGAGTCAATTGTTTCTAACCTGTGAAACCGCAGGTAGTGGCGGCGCCCGCGCCACACCGCCTCAAAGGCCGCGCCGCTCTACGCGCTCAGTGGTATGTCAGCTCTCCGGCCTCGATCGGGGCGCTGACCCGGTTCTCCGGCGGCGCGAGCGGGCACAGCCACTCGTCGTCATAGGCGCAGGACGGGTTGTAGAGGTAGTTGAAGTCGAGGCGTACCCGCGACCCGCCGAGCACCTGCAGCCCGCGCCCGTGGGTGCCCTTGACCGTGTCGGTCAGATAGCGCCCGCCGCCGTACGTCCCCCGGCCGCTGGTGCCGTCCCGCACCGGCAGGAACAGGCCGCCGCCGTACGCCTGGATCCACCAGAGCGACAGCTCGCCGTAGGGCGTGTCGAGCACCCCGACCCGCTCGTAGTGCACCACGCCGTCCGGCCCGCCGGTGTCGATGTCGATCTCGCCCGGTTCGGGCCGCAGATCGACCTCGCAGACCGCGCCGTCGTCGGGCTCGAAGTAGCGCAGCCCCGCGAACCCGGCCCGCTCCCCGGCCGGGATCGCCGACTGCGGGTGCGTGCCGAACAGCTCGTCCCGCCGGGCCCGGAAGTCTTTCAGGTCGGTGGCGTCCAGATACATCCGGGCGGTCGCGGCGCGGAAGTCGGTGAGCTCGAGTGCCTCCATACCCCCAGGCTAGTCACGCCGCAGCCGGAAGGCCGTCACCTTGATCACTCCCCGGCCGAGGTGAGGCCGGCCGAGGTGAGGCCGGTTGAGGTCAGGATCGCCCAGCTGTGCCCCGGCACGGTCATCGGGCCGGGCTGATCCTCGCCCGATTCGGCCACTCGGAGATCAGAAGCCTCGATCGGGAACTTGTATTCGTCGTCGCCGACGTTGAGCAGCGCGAGCACCCGCTGGCCGGACCCTTCGGCGCTCAGCGCGACCGCCGTGTTGGTCAGATGCGCCGGAGTCAGCGCGGCCGACGCCAGCCACGGGTGCCGCCGGCGGAAGCCGATCAGCCGCTCGTGCAGGCGGTACGTCGGCCAGCCGTAGGGCGCGAGGTCGGCCGGCGACGCCGGAAACCGCGGGCGGATCGCGTCGTCGCCGCCGGAACGGTCCTCCTTGACGCCGCGGAACGCCTGCTCGTCGCCGTAGTAGACGCTCGGGACGCCGCTGGCCAGGAACAGCACGACCAGCGCGTGGGCCAGATGCCGGGGATCGTCGAGCCGGCTCGCGATGCGCGTCACGTCGTGGTTGCCGACGAAGGTCATCGGAAGGCCGAACGACGCGTGCCGTTCGAGCGCCCACGCCAGCTCGAAGAAGTTGCCGTCGTTGATGCTGCTCCAGATCGCCTTCCACAGCTCGTACTGGGTGATCGCGTCGAGGCCGCTCGCCTCCTGATAGGCGGCATAGTCACCCTGGATCATCTCGCCGACGAACCAGGCGGCCGGGTGCCGCTGACGCACGCGGTCCAGGGCGGCCTTCCAGAAGGCCGGCCTCACCGCGTACGCCGCGTCCAGCCGCCACCCGTCGGCCCCTCGGTCGAGCCAGTGCTCCATCACCTGAACCGTGTAGTCGAGCACCTCCGGCCGCGAGTGGTCGAGCTCCGGCAGCTCGTCGTGCCCCTCGAAGACCGTCCCGCTGAACCAGGAGGCGGGCGCCTGAAAATCGCGGCCCACGTGGTTGAACACGCCGTCCAACAGGATCCGCAGCCCCCTCGAACGGGCCGCCGACACCAGCGCGTCGAAGTCGGCCTCGTCGCCCAGCCGCGGGTCGATCCGGAAGTGGTCGGTCGTGTCGTATCCGTGGGTCGACGACGCGAAGATCGGCCCCAGTTGCAGTCCGTTGGCGCCCAGCTCGACCGCGTAGTCCAGCCAGTCGCGGATCGCGGGCAGCCGGTGCCCCGGCCCGGCCGTCAACGCGCCGGTGAAGCCCAGCGGATAGACGTGCCACCACACGGCGTACGGGACCCACGAATCCACGCAGGTCAACCTACACTCACGGAGGGTCCTCCGATGAGGGCCAGCTCCTGTTCGGCGGTGAAGGGTTCCTCGGCCGGCCCGCCGCGGGCCACATCCCAGGCCAGCACGTCGGCGGCGGTCTCGGCGGGCGGCCGCGTCGTCAGGCCGGCCGCCACGGCCCGGGAGTTGTCGACCAGGTTGGCCGCGGCCCACTCCGGGTCGCCGATCCACAGTGGTACGCCCATCCACGGGTCGACCTTCGCGGCCAGCAGGTCGGGCGTCGAGACCCAGACCAGGTCGGCCGACGGGTCCATCGCCGACAGCAGCTCACCGAAGGGCATGGGCGTCGTGACGACGTTGAAGACGCCGGACGGTGACCGGGACATCAGGAAACGGGCCAGGTCGCGGACGTCGATGAACTGCATCGGATCGTCGGGGGCGCCCGGGGCCAGCACCCGCCCGCCCCGGGCCAGGCGCCGGGGCCAGTAGGGGAAACGCTCGGTCGGATCGTGCGGGCCGACGATCAGGCCCGGGCGGGCGATGACCGCGCGCGGCCCGAAGACCGACAGGACGACCTGTTCGCAGGCGGCCTTGCGGCCGCCGTACGAGTCGTCGTCCAGGACGGCCGCGCCCTCGGCCGCCGGAATCGACTGGTCGGCGTAGACCGAGACCGAGGAGACGAAGACGTAGCGGTCGACCGAGTCGCGGAGCGCCGAGACCGAGAGCGAGACGACGGCGGGTTCGTAGCCGGCACAGTCGATCACCGTGTCGAACTGGCGGCCGGCCAGCGGCGCCAGGGAGACAGTGCGGTCGCCGATCACGGTTTCGACGTCGGGGTAGAGCGAAGGGGCGGTCCGGCCGCGGTTGAACAGCGTGACCGAGTGACCGGCGGCCAGGGCTTCGTCGACGACGGCACGACCGACGAACCGGGTGCCACCCAATACCAGCAAGCGCATGCGGCAGGAGGTTACTCAACGAGGCGCGGCAGTTCCAGATCCATCTCCAGCCAGTCGGCCAGGTCGCGGATCTCGGCGACGACCTCGTCCAGGGGGAGCGGCCCGTCCTGGTGGATCGCCGCGACGCGCAGCACATCAGACTTCCGGTCGGCGGTGGCGTCGACCTTGCCGAGCAGGCGGTCGCCGATGAGGATCGGCAGCGCGTAGTAGCCCCAGCGCCGTTTCGCGGCCGGCTTGTACATCTCCAGCTGGTAGTCGAAGTCGAAGAGGTCGGTCATCCGCTTGCGGTCGAAGATCAGGCGGTCGAGCGGGGACAGCAGCGCGACCCGGGGCGTGAACGGGACGCCGAGCAGGTCGGGGTCGACGCGCCACTGACCGCGTACGCCCGAGATGGTGGCCGGCTCGCCGGCCTCACCGACGCCGCCCGGCTCGACCTGGGTGTCCTGTCCTTTGGAGCGGGCCACGCCGAGCGAGCTCAGCCGCCGCGCGTCGCGCCGCCGCCGGGCCTCCTCCACCGGCACGGCCGCAAGCGCGGGGTAGACCCGGGAGGCCAGGTCGAACAGCTTGTCCGGCCCGCGCCGTCCACTGACCGCGACCTCGCCCCGCGCCACCATGAAGTCGAGCAGCCGGACCACGTTGCGGTCGTTGTTCCAGCCCGACGACTCCCACGGAACGACACAGGTGTCCGGAATGTCGCGCGAGGACAGCGGCCCGTCCGCCGACAGACGGGCCAGGATGTCGCGCCGGCAGGCGTCGTTCTGCTCGACCCACGCGGCCTGGGAGGCGCGCCACGCCGGGCCGTCGGCCGGCCACGCGGCCATCGAGGCCTGATAGAGCGGAAGGTCGGACGCCGGCCGGATCATGCCGCCGAGCTCGATCAACTCGCGGCGCTCCAGCAGGGCGGCCAGCGACGCCGGCTCATAACCCGACCCGAGCCGGCTCCACAACACCAGATCGGCACTCGGCGCGACGGCCGCGGTCTGGTCGTACTGGAGAAGGGTGAGGTCGTGCACGACCTCGACCACCGACGACGGCCGGGGCAGCGAGAGCAACTGGGCGTTGACCGCGATCCGCCGGGCGTCGGCGAGAGTCAACTCAAGCATGCGCGCCGGTACGCGTCGCCCCGGCGAGGAAGTGATCGGCCGCATCCTCGTACCGGAAAAGAGCCCAGCCCGCCTCGGCCAGCGACCGGCGCAGATTGGTCTCGTTGAGCGGCTCGTCCGGCCGCACCGTGCGGCCGTGGCGGGCCGCCAGCGCCGCCCGGCCGGAGGGATGGAAGATGATCAGCCGGCCGCCGGGCCGGGTCACCCGGGCGAGTTCGGCCAGCCCGGCGCCCGGATCGGGCAGGTGCTGCACCAGGCCGGCCGCGAAGACCACGTCGGCCGTCGCGTCGGCGATCGGCAGCCGCCGCGCGTCGCCCAGCACCAGGTCCGCGCACCCGTCGCGGCCCGCGGCGTGCGCCTGGGCCAGCATGTCGGGGGTGATGTCGATCCCGATCACCCGTCCGCCCGGGCCGACCGCCGCGGACAGGGCGGGCAACGCGCGGCCGGTGCCGCAGCCGACATCGAGGGCGAGATCTCCGGGTGCCAGGCCGGCGGCCTCGACCGCTTTCCCGTACGCCGGCAGATCGTCCCCGAACTTGGCGTCCCACCCGGCGGCCCGGGCCCCGAAGAACGCCCGGCTCTCGGTCAGGTACCACCTCTCGGGGTCGGCGAGCCGCGGATGCACGTGGCGGATCACCGGCCACATCGGATCGTGGTGGTCGATCACCACCTGGGCCCGCCGCTCTCCCTCGCCGTCGCCCAGCCGGCCCCGCGGCCCGCTGCGCAGATAGACGATGACCTGGTCGGCCGCGGGTTCGAGCACGTTGAGCGCCGAGTCGAAGGAGCCGCCGGCGGGCCCGGTCAGCCCGAGCACCGCGTCGACGCTCCAGGCCCGGGCCGAGGGCGGGAACGCGGCGGCGAGCCGAGCGGCGAACGCCGCGGCCGCGCCGTGATCCCCTCCGTCGACGATCACGGTGAGCGGGGCCCGCGGCGCGAGCACCTCGGCTAGGAATGCGGTGACCTCGGCGATCCGTTCCGGCACGCCCTCAGCATGCCGCCGAGCTTGTGATCAGTGCAACGGTTCCGCAACTGCGAGGCCCTTGTGCGTGTTGCCCTCGCAGGTGCGGTCCTAGAGTGGTGGTTGTGACGACGTACCGCATCGGCGAGGCGGCCGAACTGCTCGGCGTGAGTGTCGACACCGTGCGGCGCTGGGTGGACGCCGGCCGGCTCACCGCCGGGCGCGACGAGCACGGGCACCGCAGCATCGCCGGTGCCGACCTGGCCGCGTTCGCCCGGGACACGTCCGAGGAGCCCGACCCGGGCATCCGCCGGTCGTCGGCCCGCAACCGGCTGCGGGGCATCGTCACCGCGATCACCCGCGACTCGGTGATGGCGCAGGTCGACATCCAGGCCGGGCCGTTCCGGGTGGTCTCGTTGATGAGCCGGGAGGCCGTCGACGAGCTGGGCCTGGAGGTCGGTTCGACGGCAACCGCTGTGATCAAGTCGACCACGGTGGTCGTGGAGCGAGGGGACGACAGATGAAGTTCCGATTCGTGGCGGTGGCTGCCCTGGCCGCCGTCCTGATGACCTCAGCGTGCGGCGACTCCTCTTCTTCCCAGCCCAGTGGGGCCGGAGCTTCCCAGCCCAGTGGGGCCGGAGCTTCCCAGCCCAGTGGGGCCGGAGCTTCCCAGGCCGGCGGGGCCGGGGCGAGCGGCGGCTCGGCCGGGGTGACCGGCAAGATCACGGTCCTCGCGGCGGCCTCGCTGACCGAGTCGTTCAACCAGATCGGCAAGGACTTCCAGGCGGCCAACCCGGGCGCGACGGTCACCTTCTCGTACGCCGGAAGCTCCCAGCTCGCCCAGCAGATCACCTCGGGGGCCCCGGCCGACGTCTTCGCCTCGGCCAGCCCGGCCACCATGAAGACCGTCACCGACGCCGGCGACAACAACGGCACCCCGACCGTCTTCGTCAAGAACCAGCTGGTCATCGCGGTGCCGAAGGGCGACCCCAAGGGCATCCGGGCGCTGGCCGACCTGACCAGGCCGGGCCTCAAGGTCGCGCTCTGCGCCAAGCAGGTGCCGTGCGGGGCGGCCGCGCACACCGCGCTCGACGCGTCCGGCGTCAAACTCACCCCGGTCACCGAGGAGCAGGACGTCAAGTCGGCGCTGGCCAAGGTGAAGCTGGGCGAGGTCGACGCGGCCCTGGTCTACCGCACCGACGCCCACTCCGACGCCACCGACGTTGACGGCATCGAGTTCCCCGAGTCGGCCAAGGCGATCAACAACTACCCGATCGTCGCGCTCAAGGACGCCCCGAACCCCTCGGGTGCGGCCGCGTTCGTCGCGTTCCTGCAGACCCCGGCCGAACTCAAGGTCCTCTCGGACGTCGGGTTCCAGCAGCCCTGAGCAAGCGACAGTTCTCCCGAGTCCCGCTGGCCCTGGCGATTCCCGCGATCGCCGGGCTGGCGTTCCTCGTGCTGCCCCTGGCCGGGCTGCTGGTGCGGGCGCCCTGGTCGACGCTGCCGTCGCGGCTCGCCGACCCGGCCATCGTGGCCGCGCTCCGGCTCTCGCTCGTCACGGCGACGCTGGCCACCGGCGTGAGCCTGGTCCTCGGCGTACCGCTGGCCTGGGTGCTGGCCCGCACCGACCTGCCCGGCCGGCGGTTCGTGCGGGCGCTGGTCACCGTCCCGCTGGTGCTGCCGCCGGTGGTCGGTGGCGTGGCACTGCTGCTGGTCTTCGGCCGCAAGGGCCTGCTCGGTGCCTGGCTCGACGCGCACTTCGGCATCACGCTGCCGTTCACCACCGCGGGCGTCGTCGTCGCGGAGGCGTTCGTGGCGATGCCGTTCCTGGTGATCAGCGTGGAGGGCGCGCTGCGGGGTGCCGACGCCCGCTACGAGGAGGCCGCGGCGACGCTCGGCGCGAGCCGCTGGACGGCCTTCCGCCGGGTGACGTTGCCGCTGGTCACGCCCGGCATCGCGGCCGGGGCGGTGCTGTGCTGGGCCCGGGCGCTGGGCGAGTTCGGCGCGACGATCACGTTCGCCGGCAACTTCCCGGGCCGCACCCAGACGATGCCGCTCGCGGTCTATCTCGCGCTCGAGCAGGACCTCGACGCGGCGATCGTGCTCAGCCTGGTGCTGCTCGTCGTCTCGGTGGTCGTGCTGGCCTCCCTGCGCGACCGGTGGATCACCCCATGAGCCTTCAGTCGCGCCTCGTCGTGCGCCGCCAGGACTTCACCCTCGACATCTCCCTGTCCGCCGACCCGGGCGAGGTGGTCGCGCTCCTCGGCCCGAACGGCGCCGGCAAGACGACCGCCCTGCGCGCGCTGGCCGGCCTGATCGGCCTCGACGACGGGCACATCACCCTCGACGGCGTCGATCTCGGCCGGCTGCCGACCGAGAAACGCCGCATCGGCGTCGTCTTCCAGGACTACCTGCTCTTTCCGCACCTGTCGGCCCTCGACAACGTCGCCTTCGGACCCCGCTGCCGCCGCGTTCCGCGACGGCTGGCGCGGGAACAGGCTTCCGAGTTGCTCACCCGGGTGGGTCTCGCCGATCACGTACGCAAGAAGCCGCGCCAGTTGTCGGGCGGCCAGGCCCAGCGGGTCGCCCTGGCGCGGGCACTCGCGGCCGAGCCGAGGCTGCTGCTGCTCGACGAGCCGCTGGCCGCCCTCGACGCCCGCACCCGCCTGGAGACCCGGGCCCAGCTGCGCGGCCACCTCGCCTCGTTCCCCGGCGCGACCATCCTGGTCACCCACGACCCGCTCGACGCGCTGATGCTGGCCGACCGCCTCGTGGTGGTCGAGGACGGCCGCGTCGTCCAGACCGGCGACGCCGCCACGATCACCGCCCAGCCCCGCACCGACTACGTGGCCCGGCTGGTCGGCCTCAACCTGTACCGCGGCCGGGCCGACGGCACCGCGGTGGTCGTGGCCGACGACTTCACCCTGGTCACCGCCACCCCGCAGCAGGGCGACGTGTTCGTGGCCTTCCGCCCGGCCGCGGTCGCCCTGTTCCCGACCCGCCCGTCGGGCAGCCCCCGCAACACGTGGCCGGCCACCGTCTCCACGGTCTCCCGCCACGGCGACGCCCTGCGCATCGAACTCTCCGGCCCGATCCAGGTCGCCGCCGACGTCACCCCGGCCGCCGCGGTCCAGCTCGACCTGGCTCCGGGCCGCGAGATCTGGGCCGCGCTCAAGGCGACCGAGGCAACCGCCTACCCGGCCTGACCACGGTTCATCGAGCCGGCGATGCGGGCGCTCGGCGAGAAATGCGCCTGACCTGGGGTACGGCGGGCGCGCCGCGCCTCATGCGGGAGTCACTGGCCGAATGAGCCGAGGTGCTCGATCTCGTCGGTCAACAGGCGGGTGACCCGGTCGTGGCGGTCGCGGCCGATTCCGCGGGACGGGGCCTCGGCGAGCATCAGCACGTAGAGGTGCAGGCGGTAGAGGGCGAGCCGGATGCGGGCCGACCGGTCGAAGTGGGTGAGGCCGTAGCCGCGCAGAAACGGGTGGCCGGGCGTGTCCTCGATGCGGCGGAACAGGGCCGGAGAGACCAGGTCGAGCAGCGGGTCGCCGTAGAGGTAACGCTCGCCGTCGACCAGGCCGGTCAGCTCGCCCGACGGGCCGGCGAGCACGTTGCCGTCCCACAGGTCGAAGTGGAGCAGGGCGGGCCGGGTCACCTCGGCCAGCACGCTCGCGTGCCGCTCGACCACGCCGTCGAGCGGCGGAAGCGGTACGCCCCAGGCCGCCGCGTCAGCCCGCAACGCGGCCACCATCGCGACGAAAGCGGTCGGCCAGTCGGGCCCGCAGGCGCGCTCGCCGGCTGCCTCGGAAGCGGGGGCGCGGTGTGAGCGGGGACCGGGCGGTGCGGCGGGCGCGGATTCGGGGTGGGAGCGGGGGCGGGGCGGTGCGGTGGGCGCGGGTTCGGGGTGTGAGCGGGGGCGGGGCGGTGCGGCGGGCGCGGATTCGGGGTGTGAGCGGGGGCGGGGCGGTGCGGTGGGCGCGGGTTCGGGGTGTGAGCGGGGGCGGGGCGGTGCGGCGGGCGCGGATTCGGGGTGTGAGCGGGGGCCGGGTGGCACGGCCGGGTCGGAGACGTAGCCGAAGTGCGGGCCGGTGACGCGGTGAACGGACGCGACGACGGCGCCCAGCTGCGAGCGGGCCCGGGGCGAGTCGGCTGAGGTCAGGGGGCGTCCGGGCAGGAGCGTGGTCACGATCCAGTCGTCGGAGGCGGCCAGCACCGACGGCACCGGCGCGCGGTCGGCGACCAGACGGAAGTACTCCGCCTCGCGACGGAGCAGGCCACGCTCGTACGAGAGCAGGCGAGCCGTCGGCGGCGGCCCGACCTTGACCACCACCTGGCGGCCGTCGGGGAGCGTAGCTCGCCAGACGGCCGCGAATCCGCCGCCGCTCAGCTCGGCCGCGTCGACAACCGGCGAGCCGAGAATGTCCTGAATGTCGGCTGGGGACAGGGCGCGCTGCGTGGGGCTGCGCATCGGCTAGATGGTCAGCGGGGAGAGGCGCAGCGCGTGGTCGCCGAAGGTGCGATAGCGGCGCAGCGCCAGGAACAGCCAGCCCAGGCTCAGCACGCCCAGGATGATGAAGGCGGCCAGGCCGGCGAACGTGTCCCACGCCGTGTGCAGCACGACCGCGCCGGCGAAGGTGGCCAGCAGCTCCAGGAAACGCTTGCCGGTCGGGGTCGCGATGAACGCCCACAGCGCGCCCGCGGTCAGGCCGGTCCACGCGGTGTGCCCGGCCGGGGAGGTGAGCCCGCGCAGGAACAACGTCTGCTCGACCGCGCCGATGTTGCCCTGCGACTGGATCAGCGCGGTGAACGCGTAACCCATCGTTTCGAGCGCCGCGAAGCCCATGCCCGAGGCGACCCCGATGATCAGGCCGTCGGAGGGGAGCCGGCGCTCGTGGCGGGCCAGAATCGTGAAGAGCAGCGCGATCGGGACGATCAGCTTCGCCGCCTCCTCGATCACCGCGACCAGCACGAGCGGCAGCATGCCCAGGTCGCGGAGCGAGTTGTATTCGAGCGTGCCGGCCACGACGATGCCGATCACGCCGCCGAAGAACGCCGACACCGCCAGCGCCGACGACGGCACCTGCCAGCGGCCGGTGCGGGCCTGGGCGAAGGTCAGGAAGGCCAGCGGGATGACGGTGGCGCCGAGCAGGATGAGGGCCGGCACGAAGTTCGGGTTCTGCGTGTGGACCAGGGTCCGCAGGACCACGACGTAGAGGATCAACCCGATGATCAGGACACCGAGCCAGGCCCAGCGACGGGAGTGATCGCGCATGTCGGGGATCCTCCCATCGCCGGAGCCATTGCTCAATGTGCGGCTACCATCACCCGTTCGTCGGCGGCGAACTCCTCGGCCGGCATCCGGTGGGGGCGCACGACGAGCCAGAGCACCAGGTTGGCCGCGACGGTGCCGGCCAGCACGACGGCGGCCATCGCACCGGCGCCGGAGCCGAGAACGCCGACCAGCGGGGCCGATACCGCCCCGACTCCGAACTGGACCGCGCCGAGCAGCGCCGCCGCGGTGCCGGCCGCCTCGCCGTGCCGCGAGAGGGCGAGCGCGGGCGCGTTCGGCATGGCCAGGCCGACCGCGGTCAGCACCAGCCAGAGCGGCACCAGCACGCCGATCAGCCCGCCGATGCCGGTCGCCGCGAAGAAGACCAGGGCCAGCGCGAACACCAGCGTGCCGATCAGGGAACCGGCGAGGATGCGCTGCGGCGCCCAGCGCCGCAGCAGGCGGAGATTCAGCTGGGTGGCTCCGATCAGGCCGATGGCGCCTGCGGCGAAGACGTACGCGAACTCCTGCTCGCTGAGCCCGAACTGGTTCTCCATCACGAAGCTCGACCCGCTCACATAGGCCAGCAGGGCGGCCAGCGCCAAGCCGTTGACCAGGATCAAACCCACGTATGCCCGGTCGGTGAACAGCCGCCCGTAGTCGCGGACCGTGCCGGACACGCCGCCGTTGCGCCGCCGTGACCGGGGCAGCGTCTCGGGCAGGAACAACGCCGTCCCCGTCATGATGAGCACCCCGATCAGCGTGAGCACCACGAAGACGCCGCGCCACGAGGTCCAGGTGAGCATCGCGCCACCGATGGTCGGGGCGAGGATCGGCGACACCCCGATGACCAGCATCAACCGGGAGAGGATGCGGGCCGCGGCCATGCCCTCGAACAGGTCACGGACGACCGCCATGGCGACCACCGAGGCGGCCGCCGCGCCCAGCCCCTGGAGCACCCGGAGCGTGCCGAGCACGGCCAGGTTGGGGGCGACCACGCAGAACACCGAGGCGAGCACGTGCACGCCGATGCCGATCAGCAGGGGCAGCCGGCGGCCGAACGCGTCGGAGAGCGGGCCGATCAGCAGCTGCCCGAGCCCCAGCCCGACCAGCGTGCCGGTCAGGGTCAGCTGAACGGCCGCGGCCGACGTGTGCAGCTCACCGGTGATCGTGGGCAGCGACGGAAGGTACATATCGATGGTCAGCGGGCCGAGGGCGGCGAGCAACCCGAGCACCAGCACCAGCCCGAGGCGGCGCCGGGCGGTCAGGAACCCGCCGGAAAGTTGATCGGTCACACCCGCGACAAGTCGGTTGCCGCGGGTGTTCTTCCCGATGATCAGGCGTTCGTTGCGGTGCTCACACCCGGTGCTGTTCTCGACCGGATGCCGGGAATCGGCTTGCTTATTTCTCCACGAACTTCTTGAGTGCCGCTACGTACGCGCGGTCGCTGATGCTCGTGTAGAGGTTGTGGTCGCTGCCCAGCAGCACGACCGTCGGGCACGAACGGTCGTCGCCGGTGATCTTCTTCGTGAACAGCTGCTTGCGCGTCGCCGTCTCGAAGAGCGTGAGCTGGTAGGTGCCGACCTTGAGCGGCAGCGAGTCGGGCTTCGGGTCGTCGAACTTGCAGGTCTTGACCTTGGCGCCGCTGCTGACCAGGTCGACGCAGGCGGTCAGCTGCACCTTGGTCGGGTGGAAATAGACGTTCCAGGCGTCGGTGCGGCTCTTCGCCGAGGAATAGCCCACGTCATAGACCGACGCCGGGATCCGGCTGTCCATGTCCTTGCGGTCCTTGAGCATGATCGCGATCGGGTGCGGCGCCTTGCCCTGGTACTTCGGCGACTGCGGAAAGTACATCTCCTGGTCGCAGACGTTGTCGAGGTCGTTGATGTCCTTGACCCCGTCGGGGCTGGCCTGCGGTCCGGCCAGCGCGCCCGAGCTGTCGTCGTCGTCGAGGCCGGGGATGGTCGGCTCGTCGGTCGGGAACCGCGGGAAGGTCGGCTGGTAGGCCGGGTCGGCGCTGCTCGACGAGTCGTCCGAGCGGAGCACGCTGACGCCGACCGCACCGATGCAGCCGAGCAGCACGACCGCGAACACCGCGATCGCGGCGATCAGGCCGCCGGAGACGCCGCCCTTCTTCGGCGGTTGGGGCCAGCCCATGCCGGGCGCCGGCGGAGGGAACCCGCCGGGCGGGACCGGGCCCTGGTAAGAGGTGGGGAACGGGCCGGCCGCCGGAGCGCCCGGCGCCTGCCAGGGGTTGAGGGGCGGCACGATCGGCGGCGGCCCGCCCGGCATCCCACCCGCCGGCGGCACCGTCGGTGCGCCACCCGGTGACGGCGGCCCGGCCGGCGCGCCGCTGGACGGCGACGACGCGGGCGGCGACGGCCACGCGGGAGCACCACCGGCCGGCGGCGGAGTGGTCGGCGGCCCGGCCGACGCGCCGCTCGCGGGGAACGGGGTGGTCGGTGGCTCGGCGGACGCGCCGCTCGCGGGGAACGGGGTGGTCGGTGGCTCGGCGGACGCGCCGCTCGCGGGGAACGGGGTGGTCGGTGGCTCGGCGGACGCGCTTCCCGGCGGCGGCGCGAACGGCGATGGCCCGGCCGGCGACGCCAGCGGGATCGCGGCCGTCGGATCGGCGGCCGGCGTTTCCGCGGTGGCAGGCGCGGCGGTCGGGTCGGCCGGCGGCGCGACGGCCTCGGTGGCCGGCGGCGCGACGGCCTCGGTGGCCGGCGGCGCGACAGCCTCGGTGGCCGATGGCGCGGCGCTCTCGGAGCCGGGTGGCGTGGCATCCGCCGAAGCCGGCGGCCGGGCGGCGGCGCCGGAAGAGTGGGCAGCGTCGGAGGGGGTGGGCTCCGACTGCGGCGTGGGTTCGTTCGGCATGGAAGGCGGTTCCCCCGGTTACGAGCGCGATTCGTGAACCGGCACTGTATCCAACGATCGCTATGCGCGGTGACCCGATTTGCCGCCCGCGAACCGGGTCACCGCGCTGCCCCTCAGAAGGCGGTCATAGTGATCCCGGCGCTGGTCGGCGCCGCGTCGTGCACCAGCGATTCCTGGTTCTGCACATCGTCGAAGGCGAACGCGTACGCCTTACCGTCGGCCATGTTCTCGTGGATGGCTTTCGCGTAAACGTTGGGTGTGCTGTTGCGGTAGAAGTCGGCCGCCGTCCCGCCCGGCTGGGTGTCGAGGACGCCGAGTGTGCCCCTCTGCAGCGCGGCGCACAGTGTCCGCGCGATCGGCCCGACCACCTGGTCGTTGGGCGCCGCGAGAGCACCGTCACAGCCCCACACGTCGGCGGTCGACGGCTTGTTGAAGGTCGCGACCGTAGCCCCGGTCGAATCGGTGAAGGAGAGAACGTCTCCGGCGGGGTGACCGGCAAAGCGAACCGACGGCTGGTCAGCGAACGGCACTACCGTGACCGGTGCCGCCCACGCCGACGAGATGTACGAGTCGTAGTACGTAGGGCTCATCAGGCCCGCGTCCGCGGCCTTGCCCGGGGAGAGGATCCGCAGCACGGTCCCGTCCGAACCGGTCACGACCGAGCGCGCGAAGTCACCCGCCCCCTTCACCTCGTCGATGATCTTCTGCCGCCCGCCGGTGACCGGCGCCCCGGTGGAGGAAGTGCCGGCGGATGAGGTGACGCTCACCTCCTGCGGCACCGCGAACATGTCGACCTGCGTGCTGTTGAGGAAGATCCCGCCGTCGTTGAGCGTGAACTCGCTCCAGTCGAACAGGATGTTCTGGTTGGGGTCGCCGGCCGCCCAGGGCGCCGGCTGCACCAGTCCGTCGGTCGTCAGCTTGAACACCAGCTTCTGGCCGAACGACTCGTAGATCCGGCCGGACATGTTCCGTGGGATCTGGATCGTCGTGCCGGCGCCCGAGGACGGCCCGGGGATCGACACGTCGGGCGCCGGCACGGGCGTCGCCGCGCCGCCGGTCCACGCGGTGAACTGGCCGGAAGCGTTCGCGTACCCGAGTTTGCCGGTCGTCAGGTCCGTACCCAGCACGTACAGGAAGACGGCGTCGCCGCGGCCGGTGTGGTTGGTGACGGTGAACGGCAGCGGCGATTCGTCGGCCGAGGCCGGCAACGCGAACCAGGCGGCCGTCGCCGCGGCGAGAACGGCCAGAGCGGTCAGGATCTTCGTTTGCTTACGGCGCATCGTCGAACTGCCTCCAACAATTTGGGGATGTCCCCCATCGTTCGAAGCGGTAGGACGATGCGCCCAGCCAAAGCCGATCTTTAAGGTCCGTTTAAGGTTGAACTGCCCGAATTTCCAGGAGCAACTACCCGCGGCGCCACTTCTGGTTGGCGCCTCCGGTGCAGGTCCAGGTCTCCAGCGGGGCGCCGCTGTTCCCGTTCCAGCCGGTGATGTCCAGACACTTGTCGGCCTGCGGGTTCACCAGGTCACCGGCCGCCGAGAGGACCCATTGCTGGGCCGCGTTGCCCGAGCAGGTGGCGATCTGCACGACCGCGCCGTCGGCGGTCGAGCCCCAGGCCACGTCCATGCACTTGTTGTTCGAGGTCTGCAGGGTCCCGTTCACGAACGACCATTTCTGGGCGCCGGTGCCGTTGCAGTCCCACATCTGCAGGGGGACGCCGTCCGAGAAGTTGGAGTTCGGCACGTCCACGCACTTGCCGTTCCAATTGCTGACCAGGGAAGAGGTGGACCCTCCGCCGGAGGTCGTCAGTGACAGGCCGTAGGCCGACAGGATCGGGTTGACCGGCTGGAACCACATCGTGCCGCCGGAGGTGCAGTTGCCGGTGCCGCCCGAGGTGACGCCCTGGGCCTGGTTGCCGGAGATCCAGGAGCCGCCGGAGTCGCCCGGCTCGGCGCACGCGTCGCTGCGGGAGAGCCCGGAGACCGAGCCCTGGCTGTAGACGATCGTCTCGTCGCGGCCCAGGATGGTGCCGCAGTGCCAGCCCGAGGTGCGGCCGGAACGGCACACCGAGCTGCCGATCGCGGCGTCCTGCGAGCCGGCGACCAGCACGTTCCCGCCCGAGTAGCTGTTGACCCAGGGCTGCGGGGTCCAGTTGCCGTTGGTCTGGATCCAGGAGTAGTCGTGGCCCGGGAAGACCGACGCCGCGAAGGTGCCCTGGGCCACGTTGTTGTAGCCGAGGGTGGGGCTGCCGGCGCCGCCGCAGTGCCCGGCGCTGACGAAGCCGCCCGCCACCGCGAAGCCGATCGAGCAGAGCGTGTTCCCGTTGATCACATATTGATCGCCGCCCCGGATGTCGTACATCGGGCGGGGCTGCTCGGCCATCGTCCGCACGGTCACCGCGCCGGCCCCGCTGGCCCGGGCGAACGCCGCCGCCTGGGCGGATGCGCCGGGTGCGGCGAGCACGACGACCCGGTTCCCGGGCACGTCGACATACCAACCCCGGACCTTGGCCTGCGCCGCGTGCGAAGAGTTGCGGTCCAATTTCGTACGCGCGGTGGCAAGGTCCCCGGCGTCGCGGGCGACGATGCGGGCGTCGGCGCCTGCGGCGCGTACGGTTGCCTCGGCCTGCTGGTCGGTGACCGCAACCGTCAGTCTCGTCGCCCCGTCCGGAATCCACGCGCCGGCGAAGGCGGAGCCGAGCCGGGCCTGCAGTGTTTTCTCGACCGTCGGGGCCGCCGCCTCGGTGCGCAGCCGCGCCGCGATCTGGGCGTCGTCGAGTCCGAGGTCGCGGTGCATCGCGGCGAGCATTCCGGGCGCGATGTCGAACGCGGCATTCGTCGGTTTTTGGGCATGGGCGGCCGTGGGGATGAACGTGGTCGCCGTGAGGATCGCCAAGGCGATCGCCAGGGGTCGTCGCATGGGGGTTCCTTCCTGGGGAAACCGGGGGTCGACCAGGGAAGGAGAGCGCTCTCTAGATCGGAGTTTGTCTATGCCTGACAACGCTGTCAAGAAACCTTCCGGAAACCTGCCCGAGCAGACTGGGTGGGGAGGGCCTCTCGGCCTCGCCGACCCGGGTCCCGACGTGCAAGGCTGAACGGCGATGACCGGACGACTGACGATGACCGGACGACTGATGAGGTGTGACGGGGCATGGGAATGATCAAGGTGGTCGGGCTCGTGCTGCATCCGCGGCGCGACTGTGGCGCCGCGATCAACGCGATCGTGGCGTGGGCGCAGCGGCACGACGTGACCGTGCTCGGCCTGCACGACGAGATCAGTCGCATCGACTGCCAGGCCGAGGCGGTCACCAGCGAGGAGATGGTCGAGCGGGCGGGCCTGCTGGTCAGCCTGGGCGGCGACGGCACGATGCTGCGCACGATGCGGCTGGTCGAGGGCCGCAAGACGATCGTGCTCGGGGTCAACGTGGGCCGGCTCGGCTTCCTGGCCGAGGTCGACCTGCCCGACCTGGCCGACGCGCTCTCCGCGATCGACGAGCACCGGTTCACCGTCGAGGCGCGCACCGCGGTCCGCACCACGCTGCCCGACGGCAAGGACGTGTCGGCGTTCAACGACATCGCGCTGGTGCGGGTGCCCGGCGACGGCCTGGCCGCGGTCGGCATCACGGTCGAGGACAAAAACTTCGTCAACTACGCGGCCGACGCGGTGATCGTGTCGACGCCGACCGGCAGCACGGCCTACTCGTTCTCGGCCGGCGGCCCGATCGTCTCGCCCAACGTCGAGGGCCTGATCGTGACCGCCTCGGCCGCACACTCCTCGTTCAACCGCCCGCTGATGCTGGCCCTGCAGGAAAAGCTCCAGCTCGACGTGCTGCCGCCGAGCGGCCGGCTGGCGATCGAGGTCGACGGCATCATCGAAGGCTACGCCGACGCCGGTGACTGCCTGGTGATCGAGCCGATCCCGGCCGCCGCCCAGGTGATCCGCCTCGGCACCACCTCGTTCTACGAGCGGGCCCGGCGCAAGCTGCGGGTCGAGGGCAGCGCCCAGGTCGGCCTGCCCGACGGCGGCAACTCCCGGGTCGTCGACAACTTCGAGGAGCAGCGCTACGAGATCCTGCTCGGCGGCGAGACCGCCGGCACCCTCGACTACCGTCGCCGCGGCGGCTACATCGAGCTGCTCGACACCGAGATCGAGCAGAGCGTCTCCGGCCGCGGCCTGGCCGGCAAGCTCGCCGCCGCCGCGTTCGAGGACGCCCGCGCCCGGGCCATCCCGGTCAAGGTCACCTGTCCCTTCGTCACCGGGTACCTCCAACGCCACCCGGAATACACCGACCTGCTAGCAGACGGGGAATGACACATGGGCCATCCCGCCATCCTGACCGTCGATGACGACCCGTCGGTCTCCCGCGCCATCGCGCGCGACCTGCGCCGGCGGTACGGCGAGCAGTACCGCATCGTCCGCGCCTCCTCGGCCGCCGAGGCCCTCGACGCGCTCAAGGAGCTGAAGCTGCGCGGTGGCCGGGTCGCCGTCATGCTCGCCGACTACCGCATGCCCCAGATGAACGGCATCGAGTTCCTCGAACAGGGCATGGACCTGTTCCCCAACGCCCGGCGCGCGCTGCTCACGGCGTACGCCGACACCGACGCCGCGATCCAGGCGATCAACCTGGTCGACGTCGACCACTACCTCCTCAAGCCGTGGGATCCCCCCGAGGAGAAGCTCTACCCGGTGCTCGACGCCCTGCTCGACGCCTGGCAGGCGACCGGCGACCGCGAGGTCGCGGACATCCGCGTCGTCGGCCACCGGTGGAACGAGCAGTCGTACGAGCTCCGCGACTTCCTGGCCCGCAACCTCGTGCCCTACAAGTGGCTCGGCGCCGACGAGCCCGAGGGGCGCCGGCTGCTCGAGGCGGCCGGGGTCGGCCCCGAGGCGGTGCCGCTGGTCGTCACCGCCGACGGCCGCGCCATGGCCCAGCCGAGCACGACCGAGGTCGCCGAGGCGGCCGGCCTGTCCACCATCCCGGGCCGCGACTTCTACGACCTGATCATCGTGGGCGGTGGCCCGGCCGGGCTCGGCGCCGCGGTCTACGGCGCCTCCGAGGGCCTCAAGACGCTTCTGGTCGAACGGCAGGCGGTCGGCGGGCAGGCCGGGCAGAGCTCGCGGATCGAAAACTATCTGGGCTTCCCGGACGGCATCTCGGGCGCCCAGCTCACCGACCGGGCCCGCCGCCAGGCCGGCAAGTTCGACGCCGAGGTGCTCAACACCCGCGAGGTGACCGGTCTGCGGCTCGACGGGTCGGCGCGCACCCTGACGTTCGCCGACGGCGGCGAGATCTCGGCCCACTCGATAGTGCTGGCCACCGGCGTCGCCTACCGTCCGCTCGTGGCCGACGGCATCGCCCGGCTCACCGGCTCCGGCGTCTACTACGGCTCCGCCTCGACCGAGGGCCCGGCCTGCGCGGGCGCCGACGTCTACATCGTCGGCGGCGCCAACTCGGCCGGCCAGGCGGCGCTCTTCTTCTCGCGGTACGCCAAGAAGGTCACGCTGCTGGTCCGCGGCGAGTCACTCGAGTCGAGCATGTCCTACTACCTGATCCAGCAGCTCAACCGCACCGACAGCATCGAGGTGCGTACCGGCTGCGAGGTGATCGCGGCCCACGGGGAAGGCCACCTCCAGGCCATCACCATCTGCGAGAGCAAAGGCACCATGGAGACGACGGTCGAGTGCGGCGCGCTCTTCGTCTTCATCGGCGCCGAACCGCGTACGGACTGGCTGGGCGCGGCGGTGGCCCGCGACACCAAGGGCTTCGTCTACACCGGGCCCGATCTGTTGACGAACGGCACCCGTCCGGCGGGATGGGATCGGGACCGCGATCCGTTCTACCTGGAGTGCAGTGTTCCCGGCATCTTCGCCGCCGGCGACGTCCGGGCCAACTCGGTCAAACGGGTGGCCTCGGCGGTCGGCGAGGGCGCGATGGCCGTCACGCTGGTCCATCGTTACCTGGAGGCGCAGTGACATGACCGACACCGAAGAGGTCCGGTTGGCTCCCTGCGAACCCGGTCAGCTCACGCCGGCCGAGCTTCGCACCCTGTTCCTGTTCGAGAAGCTGAGCGACGAGCAGCTCACCTGGCTGTCGCGGCACGGCTGCACGATGCGCATGCCGGCCGGCGGCCTGGTGGTGCGCGAGGGTGACCCGGCCGAGCAGTTCTTCGTGCTGCTCAGCGGCACGATCTCGCTGTTCCGCATGGTCGGGCAGGACGAGGTGCAGTTCAACCGCACCGAGCAGCGCGGCGTCTACATGGGCGCCACCCAGGCCTACCTGCGCGACGACGGCGTGCCCCGCACCTACATGGCGTCGATGCGGGCGCTCGACGACTCCGAGTTCTTCGTGCTCTCGGCGGCCGACTTTGGCTGGCTGATGCGCGAGTGGTTCCCGATGGCGATCCACCTGCTCGAGGGCCTGGCCCTCGGCATGCGCGGCCAGCAGGCGGCGGTCAGCGAGCGGCAGCGCCTGGCCGCGCTCGGCGCGCTCTCGGCCGGCCTGATGCACGAGCTCAACAACCCGGCCGCGGCCGCCTCCCGTGCCACCGCGGCGCTGCGCCAGCGGGTCGCCGGCATGCGGCACAAGCTGGGCATGCTGGCCGCCGGCAAGGTTCCGGCCGATCGCCTCAACGCTCTCATCGAACTGCAGGACGAGGTCATCGAGAAGGCCGCCAAGGCGCCCACGCTGACCGCGATGGAGGCGGCCGACCGCGAGGACGAGCTCGGCGACTGGATGGAGGAGCGCAACGTCACCGGCGGCTGGGACCTCGCCCCGATCTTCGCCCAGGCTGGCATCGACCTCGACTGCCTGGGCGACATGCAGACCAAGGTCGGCGACCCGGGCCTCTTCGACCAGGCGATCCACTGGATCGGCTACGCCCTCGAGACCGAGCAGCTGATGAGCGACATCGAGGACGCCTCCGGCCGGGTGTCGTCACTGGTCGCGGCGGCCAAGCAATATTCGCAGATGGACCGGGCCGCCCATCAGTGGATCGACGTGCACGCCGGCCTCAAATCGACGCTGGTCATGCTCACTCACAAGATCGGCACGGGGGTGAAGGTGGTCAAGGACTTCGACCGCTCGCTTCCCGAGATCCCGGCCCACCCGGCCGAGCTCAACCAGGTCTGGACCAACCTGATCGACAACGCGGTGCAGGCCATGGACGGCGTCGGCACGCTGACCATCAAGACCTACCGGGAAGACGACCACGTGGTCGTCTCGATCGGGGACACCGGGCCGGGCATACCGGAAAACCTGAAGAAGCGGGTCTTCGAGCCGTTCTTCACCACCAAGCCGGTCGGCGAGGGCACCGGGCTCGGCCTGGACATCTCCTACCGGATCGTGGTCAACGGCCACGGCGGCGACATCACGCTCGAGTCGCAGCCGGGCGACACCACGTTCCGGGTGCGGCTGCCGGTCGCCGAGCCGTCCTCGGCCTGATTTCAGTCGCGGTCGGCGACCGCGACGCGGCTGTTGCGCAGCGAGCCGCGCTGACCGAGTTTCATCGGCAGCGCGGCCGCCAGCGTCAGCAGGTCGTCGTCGCGGACGACCCGGAAGCCGCGCCCGGTCAGCAGGTCGCGCATCTGCTCCGGGGTCCAGGTCGAGCGCCACGGCTCGTTCCGCCACGGGCTGGCCCGCCGGAACACCAGGGTGAACGCCCTTATGACGGCCAAGCCGGCGTTCATGCCCGGCGAGGCCTCCTGGTAGTTGACGATCAGGCGGCTGCCCGGCGCACTGCGGGCGGCCACCTCGTCGAGCGTGCCCCGCACCTCGTCGGGGGTCAGGTAGGGCACGACGCCTTCCCAGATCCAGGTCGTCGGCAGGTCGGCCCGGTGCCCGGCCGACTCGAGCGTGGCCGCCAGGTCGTCGCGGCCGAACTCGACCGGCACGAAGTGCGGCTGCCGGTCGCCGAGGGCGACCGCCCGCTCCCGCTTGTCGCGCTGGGAGGCGGGCTGGTCGACCTCGTAGGTCTCGGAGTCGTGCAGTTCGGTCATCCGCCAGGCCCGGCCGTCGAGCCCCGCGCCCAGGATGACCACCTGTGCTCGCGGGCCCTCGCGAACCGCGTCGTCGATCGCGATCGTGCGCGGCACGAGGACCTCGGCCGAACCGCGGACCATCTCGTATTCGATCCGCGGCCGCCAGCCGGCCGGCGGGGCGCCCTCGCGGACCCGGCGCACGAGCTCACGTTCGTCGTCGCGCAGCAGCGTCAGGGCGGTGGGATCGGCGAACCGCCCCGGCGCGACCCGCTCGTTGGCCGCGGCCCGGCCCTGGCAGACGAGCACGGCGGTGTGACTCGCCCGTTCGTCAGGCATGGCATTTCTCCCGGTTTCGATAATCCACAGCTTCCGCAGCACGCCCCAGTGTCAATTGTCCTGGAAAAGTGAAGATCGCGCTCGGGGTGTCCGTCCGGGGTGTCAGGCCGTCACAGCAGGCCGCGCAGATAGGCGGCCTGGCCCGCGTGCTGGGCGTCGTCGTCGATCACGCTGACCAGCCGGACGCCCCGGGTCACCGGCGGGTCCCAGCGGTCGTCGACGACCTCGTCGAGGTCGGCGTCGCTCAGGCCCGACACGTAGTCGACGGTGCGGTCGTGCACCGCCTGGTAGTAGTCGAGCAGCACCTGGGCGCTGCGCGGCTCGACCCGGCTGATCTGGCCGGCCGAGTCGCCGTAGCCGGTGTCGGACGGGTCCGACTTGAGGCCGAACTTCGGGCCCCAGTCGCCGGTCACGTAGATCTGGTCGGCGGCGAGCAGCTCGGCGAGGTGGCTGTCCTGCACCCGGGTGAGGTGCCAGATCAGCCACCCGATCGTGTTGGCGCCCTCGGCCGGCGCCCAGCGCAACTGTTCGGCGGTCAGGCCGTGCAGGGCGCCGGTGACCTCGTCGGGGATGCGGCCGAAGCCGTCGAGCAGGATGTCCTTCGCGTCCATGGCGGTTCTACTCCGTCTCTTGCGACTGGGTGGTGGCCGGCGGGGCGATGTTGTTCTGGTCGCCGCGGCCACCTCCGTCCGAGTTCTGAGTATCCGTTGCGGTCGGCTCGGGGGTGGTCGTCCCGGTCGGGGTCGACGGCGCGCTCGGGGTGGTGGTGTCGGTCGGGGTCGGCTCGGTCGTCGCCGGGGCCTCGCTGCCGGACGTGGCCGGAGTCGAGGTCGACGGGCTGGAGCTCGGGGTCGTCGCCGGCGCGCGGTTCGGAACGCTCTTCTTCTGGTCGCCGTGGAACACCGAGCCGAGCGTGGTGCCCGCGCCGCCGGAGCGGCCGGTCACGGCGTCCGCCGCGTCCTTGCCGGTGATCGCCTCGAACGCGGTCAACACGCCGATCGCCAGCACGAACACGCTGGCGGCGACCATCGCGACCCGCCCCCAGCGCATCTTGCGCGGAGCGCCGTCCGATGTCTCCCCGGAAGAGAGACCCGAAGAGAGACCGGAAGAGTGGCCGGAAGAGGGATCGGATGGCGAGGGCTCGGAAGGGGATTCGTCGCTCGCGGCGGCCACCGGCGGCGTGCCGACCGCGGCCGGCGCGGTCACGAACGTGGCGACGATCTTCTGTTGCCCGCGGTGGACGAGTTTGCGGTAGATCTCGGTGCCCACCGAGCCGACAACACTGGCGATGGCCGCGCCGGCCAGTGTCCCGGCCGCTCCGAGAAATGAGCCGATGACGGCGGCGGTCACCGCGGCCAGAACGCCGGCGATGGTCTTCGGGACGTCGATGCCGGACCAGATGCGGTCCGGTGCGTGCTCAGACATGTCCTCCTCTTGTTTGCGATCGATGAGTCATTTTCACCGTGGCGCGCGCTGCCACCCTCGCCATGGTGAAAAGCGGTTCAATCGGACGCGGTCAGGTCTTTGCCTTTACCACTGGGCGCGGCGCTAAACGCCGTCGCTGGGCCAGAACCTCGCGCAACGGGCGTACGACGACGCCGTCCTCGGCCATCCGGCGCCGGGCCAGCCTGCGGGTTCGCAGGATTCCGACCAGGCCGACCGCGCCGACCAGATATTGCACGGCCATCGCGACCTTGAAGTCGGCGATGCCGTAGTCGGCCCGGCCGCCGGTGCGGGCGTCCAGGATCAGGCCGATCAGCTCGATGGTCAGCAGCGAGGCGACGAAGCCGCCCACGTTGACCACGCCGGTCGCGGTGCCGAGACGGTTGGGCGGGTTGAACGTCCGGGCGTAGTCGAACCCGATCATCGAGCCCGGGCCGCCCAGCCCGAGGGCCAGGATCAGCAGCACGAGCACCGGCAGCGGAGCCCGCCCGGGCCAGGCCAGCACCAGGCCCCAGCCCAGCGCGTTCGCGCTGATCACGCCGAGCACGAGCCAGGAGCGGCGCAGCGGGTGCCGTTGCACGAGCATCCCGATCAGCGGCCCGGCCGCCATGCCGACCAGCACGAACAGGGTCAGCAGGGTGCTCGCGGTCTCGCGGCGCAGCCCCTCCCCGGCGATCAGGAACGGGAAGCCCCACATCAGCGCGAACACGGTGCCGGTGAACTGGGTCGTGAAGTGCGTCCACAGGCCGAGCCGGGTGCCCGGGTGCCGCCAGGCGTCGCGCAGGTCGCGGCCGAGCCGCCCGAGCGTGACCGCGGGGCCGCTGCTGATCCGCCGCTCCGGGGTGTCGCGGACCGCGGCGAACGCCACGATCGCGACGAAGACCCCGGCGCCGGCGGCACCGACGAAGGCGGTGGTCCAGCCGGGACCGGCCAGCACGGCCGCCAGGGGTACGGCCGAGAGCACCTGTCCCGCCTGCCCGACCAGACCGGTCATCTGGGTGAGCACCGGCACGCGCCGGGCCGGAAACCACTGCGGCACCAGCCGGAGCACGCTGATGAACGTCATCGCGTCGCCGGCGCCGACCAGGACCCGGGCCGCGACCGCCCCGCCGATGCTGTGGGTGGACGCCATCAGTGCCTGCCCGCACGCCATCACGAGCGCGCCGCAGACGACCAGGCGCAGCGAGCCGAACCGGTCGAGCAGCAGCCCGACCGGCACCTGGAGGCCGGCGTAGACGAGCAGCTGGAGCACGGCGAACGAGGCCAGAGCCCCGGCGCCGATGTGGAAGCGGTGCTGCGCGTCGAGCCCGGCGACGCCGAGCGACGTGCGGTGCAGGACCGCGATCGTGTAGGCCGCAAGGCCGGCGGACCAGACGGCCCAGGCCCGGGCTCCGGGACGCAGGGCCATGTGCCGCCTTCCACTCGCTCCTTACACGTGAACGTCACCCAGCCTTCTCCGGCGCCACCCGGGTCACAACGGAATTGGACCTGCGCCACACGTGCGTCGCATCACGCCGATTCCTTTCGGTTCTCGCGCGGGTCATCTCCGTATGGACACAATCAGGGAGATGGACGAGGAACTGACCGGTGCCTTCGAGCGGGAGCGCCGGGGACTGCTGGCGCACGCGTACCGGATGCTCGGCTCCTTCCACGAGGCCGAGGACGTGGTGCAGGACACCTATCTGCGGGCGGCCCGGGGCTGGGAGGGGTTCGAGCGCCGGTCGTCGGTGCGGACCTGGCTCTACCGGATCGCCACCAACGCCTGTCTGTCGGCGCTGGACGGGCGTGGCCGCCGGGCGCTGCCGTCCGGGCTCGGGCCGGCCGCCGACGATCCGGCCGCGCCGCCCGACCCTCTCGGCGCGACGGCCTGGATCGAGCCGTTCCCCGGTGACCCCGCCGACGTGGTTACGGCTCGCGAGGGCGTACGTCTGGCTTTCATCGCCGGGTTGCAGTTGCTGCCGCCGAGGCAGCGGGCCGTTCTTCTGCTCCGTGATGTGCTGGCGTTCTCGGCCGCGGAAGCGGGCGAGGCGCTCGATCTGAGCGTGCCGGCGGTGAAGAGCGCGCTGCAGCGGGCGCGGGCGCGGCTGGACGAGGCGGCGCCGAACCGCGACGAGGTGCTCGAACCGTCGTCGCCGCGGGCCCGTGAGTTGCTGGCCCAGTACATGGCGGCCTGGGAGGCGTCGGACCCGGAGGCGTTCCGCCGGGTGCTGCGGGCCGACGCCGCGATCGAGCCGGTCGGCTCGCGCACCTGGTTCTCCGGGCGGGAGATGTGCCTCGGCTTCGCCGCGCCGTCGATGGGCGCGCCCGGGGACTGGCGGATGGCCCCGGCAACGGTCAACGACCAGCCGGCCGCGTCGGCCTGGTTCCGGGGGGAGCGGTTCGGCACCGCCGTGCTCACCGTGACCGCCGACGGGATCCGGGCGGTGACGCTTTTCACCGGTCAGTGAACTTTCCCCCCTCGACCCCGTCTAGACGAGCGAACAAGGTCAAGGGGGGAACTGAGATGACCGGTACCAAGATCCCGGGGGCGATGACCCGGGAGATGATCATGGTGCACACCGCGTTCCGGCGCGAGTTCGGGCTGATGCCGGAGCTGATCCGCGACGTTGCCGAGGGGGATCGGGAACGGGCCGGGATCGTGGCCGACCACGTCGGGATGATCGGCGGGATCCTGCATCACCACCACTCCGGCGAGGACCGGGTGCTGTGGCCCCATCTGCTTCAGCGCTGCCCGGAGGAGCTCGCGCCGCTGGTGCACTCGATGGAGGAGCACCACGACCGGATCGGCAACCTGGGCAGCCAGCTCGCGAAGACGGTGGACGCCTGGCGGGCCGACGCGGACACGGTGAGCCGCGACGCCGCGGCCGACCTCCTCGACCAGCTGCTTCCGGTGCTGCACGAGCACCTCGGTACCGAGGAGCAGAGGGTGTTGCCGCTGGTCGAGAAGCACATCACGGGGGACGAGTGGGACGGGATGGTCGCCGAGAGCGCCGCCTCGACACCACCGGAGATGTTGCCGCTCGCGCTCGGCATGATGATGTACGAGGGTGACCCGTCGGCGGTGCAGGACGCCCTGGACAACATCCCGGCCGAGGTGCGGGCAGTGGTGGCCGAGCAGGCGCCGGCGGCCTATGCCGCCTACGCCCAGCGCGTGTACGGCACGTCCACCCCGCGGCTGTCCTAGCCCGTTTCGGTCAACCGCCGGACCGCCTCGACGACGGTCCGGCGGCGTTCGGCCCGGTCGACCGTCGAGGCGGCTCCGGCGAACTCGGGATTCATGGTTCCCCAGCTGCTGGCGATCGCCTGGACCAGGGTGAGCAGCGCGACCGGGGCGAAATCGGTGTGCTTCGCGAGCGCCTCCACCCTCGCGCGGTTGGCCTCGATCACGGCCCGCAGGCCCGGGCCGGTCGGGCGTTCCAGGCGGTACCAGGTGGTCAGGCGCTGGGCGTCCGGGTGGTCGGCGAAGTAGTCGAACATGCGGCCCGCGTACGCCGGAAGGTCGTCGGCGTCGAACGCGACCGCTTCGAGGGTCCGGTCGACCGAGGCCGTGAAGACGGCGTCGAAGAGCGCGTCCTTGTTGCCGAAGTACGCGTAGATGCGTTCCTTGCTGCTCTCGGCCTGGGCGGCCACCCGGTCCATCCGCGCGCCGGCTATGCCGTGCTCGGCGAATTCGGCGGTGGCGGCGCGCAGGATCCGCCGCCGGGAAGCCTCGGCATCTCTCACGACCATGGGTGTGATGCTACATACCTGCCTACCGACTGGTTGGTTGCTAAGCTGGGTGGGTAACCAACCAACCAGTAGGTAGGGTGAACGTCATGGCACGCACCTGGCTCATCACCGGCAGCTCCCGCGGCCTGGGCCGCGACCTCGCCTCGGCCGCGCTCGAGGCCGGCGACAACGTGGTGGCGACCGCCCGCCGCCCTTCCCAGCTCGCCGACCTGGCCTCCCGGTACGGCGATCGCGTGCTTCCGCTGGCCCTCGACGTCACCGACCCCGGGGCCGCGATGGACGCCGTCTCCCGCGCGGTCGAGCGCTTCGGCTCTCTCGACGTGGTCGCCAACAACGCCGGCTACGGCAACGCGGGCTCGATCGAGGACACCCCGATCGACGACTTCCGGGCCCAGGTCGAAACCAACTTCTTCGGCGTCGTCAACGTCACCCGGGCCGCCCTGCCCGTCTTCCGGCGGCAGAAGGCGGGTCACTTCCTGCAGTTCTCCTCGGTCGGCGGCCGGGTCGGCGGCTCACCCGGCATGGCCGCCTACCAGTCGGCCAAGTTCGCCGTCGAGGGCTTCTCCGAGGTGCTGAACGCCGAGGTCAAGCCGCTCGGCATCAAGGTCACGATCGTCGAGCCGGGCCCGTTCCGCACCGACTGGGGCGGCTCGTCGATGAGCTTCCACCCGGTGACCCCCGACTACGAGCCCACGGTCGGCCAGATGAACGACTTCCGCCGGCAGACCGACGGCACGTGGCCCGGCGACCCGGTCCGGGCCGCCCGCATCCTGGTCGACGTGGTCGGTCACCCGAACCCGCCACTGCGCCTGCTGCTCGGCGCGGCCGCGGTCGACCTGGCCCGGAAGTCCTCCGACGAGCGCGCCGCCGAGGCCGCCGAATGGGCCGACGTCAGCCGCTCGGCCGACTTCCCGCCGGCAACAGGTGAGCAGTGAGCCAGTCGACGGTCTCGCGGAGGAAGGTGGCGCGGGCGGAACGCTGCAGCAGCTCGTGGCCCTCGCCCGGGAAGAGCAGGTACCTGTGCGGGACGCCGCGGGCTTCGAGGGCCGAAACGACCTGATCGGCCTCGATCACCGGGACGTTGCTGTCGTTCTCGCCGTGGACCACGAGCAGAGGGGCTCGCAGCCGGTCGATCCGGGTCAGGGGTGAGAGGTCGTGGAGCAGGCCGGCGTCGAGGACCGGGTCGCCGTATTTGGAGACGGCGGCGGCCGCGATCCACGGCTCGGTGTGCTGGTAGAACGAGGAGAAGTTCGAGATGCCGCAGATGTCGACGCCGACCGCGAACAAGGCGGGGAAGCGCACCAGCGCCGCCAGCGTCAGGTAGCCGCCGTAGGACCGGCCCATGCAGCCGATTCGTCCCGGCGCGGCGAGCCCGGCGCCGACCAGATAGTCCACGCACGAGCGAACGTCGTCGATCGCGGCGTAGCGGAGCGCCCCGTTGTCGGCGTTGACGAACGAGCGGCCGAAGCCCGACGAGCCGCGCACGTTGGGTGCGAACACCGCGATGCCCCGGGCGACCAGAGCCTGGAACAGCGGATCGTGGCCTGGCCGCTCCTGCGACTCCGGGCCGCCGTGGAACCAGAGCACGGTCGGGGCGGGCGACGACGACCCCGGCTGATACCACCAGCCGCTGATCTCCAGCCCGTCGTGCGACGCGAACGTGTGTAGCACCGGCTCGGCCGCCCGGGGATCGGCCGGGGCCGCCGACACCTGATGCAGGCCCGAGTCGTCGAACGTCCACGTTCCCCACGGCCGGCCGGGCCCCGAGGCGGCGAACGTCAGCGTGCTGCCGTCGGCACTCCACGACGGCGAGTTCACCACCGGGCCGGGCAGCGGAACCGGGAGGCGCCCGCCGGTCACCAGGTCGTGGATGGTCAGCTCGGACGTGCCGCCCCGGCGGTTCCAGAGCACGGCCACGGTGCCGCCGGCCGTGGTCAGGGCGAAGTCCTCGACGTCGGCTGTCTCCGAGGCCGCGATCACCTCGCGATCACGGGTCAGGACCGGGAACTCGCCGGCCTCGCTGCGGGCGAAGACGGTCTGCCCGTCCGGGCCGAAGACGCCGTCCTCGCCGTGGGTGACGAAACCGCCGTCGACCGCCAGATAGCGGCTCCCTCGCGGTCCGTGCCGCAGCAGCACCCGGGAGCCGCTCACGTCGAGCAGCGAGATCAGTGAACCCTTGGCCACCACGGTCCGCGCGTCGGTGGCCGGGTCGACGACCAGGGCGGTGCCGAGGTTTTCGGTCACCGCGAGCAGCGACCGGCCGGGCAGCCACCGCATGTTCTCGGCGCTGTCGGCCCCGAAACCCGCCACCTGACGCAACCCGGATCCGTCCGGCCGCACCAGCCAGACCTCGTGCCGGGGCGCGCCGCCGGGCGCGACCTCGCACGCCAGCCAGTCGCCGTCCGGCGACCATCGCACCGCGGTCACCGGCGACGGGCCGTTCTCGACGAGCGACCCCGGGTGGATCCAGACCTGCGGCCTTCCGCCGCGGTCCGAGATGTACGCCGTACGCCGCCCGTCCGGGGAGAGGGTGGGCGACCAGCTGCCGCTACCGATCAAGAGGGTCTCCTCTCAGAGCTTGTGCTCCTGCAGCCACATCTCCAGCAGCGCCAGCTGCCAGAGCTGGTTGGCGCCGAGCGTGGTGCGGGGCGTGTTCGGGTCGGCCAGCAACGAGTTCACGTAGTCCGGCCGGAACAGCCCGCGGTCGCGGGCGGCCGGCGCGGTCAGCGCGTCGCGGACCTTCTCGAGCATCGGGCCTTCGAGGTGCCGGATGCCGGGCACCGGGAAGTATCCCTTCGTCCGGTCGATCACCCCGTCGGGCACGACACCGCGCGCGGCCTGCTTCAGCACCCCCTTGCCGCCGTGCGCCAGCTTGAGCGCGGGCGGGCACTTCGCCGCCAGCTCGACCAGCTCGTGATCGAGGAACGGCACCCGCGCCTCCAGGCCCCACGCCATCGTCATGTTGTCGACCCGCTTGACCGGATCGTCGACCAGCATCACCTGCGAGTCGAGGCGCAGCGCGGCGTCGACCGCGGTCGGTGCGCCCGGTCGAGCGAAGCTCGCCGCGACGAAGTCGCGACTGACGTCGCCGCCGGCCAGCCAGTCGGGATTCAGCTGGGCGGTCAGGTCACGGTGGGGACGATCGAAGAACTCCTTCGCGTACGCGTCGAGCGCGCGGTCCCGTGGCACTTCGGCGAGCGGCGGGTACCAGCTGTAGCCGGCCAGGATCTCGTCCGCCCCCTGACCCGACTGCACGACTTTGATGTGCTTCGCCACGTCCTCGCTGAGCAGGTAGAACGCGATGCAGTCGTGGCTGACCATGGGTTCGCTCATCGCCGCCACGGTCCGATCGACCGCGGGCAGGAACCGGTCGTGTCCGATGCGGATCTGATGGTGCTCGGTGCCGAACTCCTTGGCGACCAGGTCGGAGTAGGCGAACTCGTCCCCCCGCTCGCCGCCCGCCGCCTCGAACCCGATGCTGAACGTGGTGAGCCCGCGCTGCCCCTGCTCGGCCAGCAGCGCCACGATGTAGCTGGAGTCGATGCCGCCCGAGAGCAGCACCCCGACCGGCACGTCGGCGACCATCCGGCGCTCGACCGCGACCCGCAGCTTCTCGTGCAGCAGTTCCGGCCAGTCGGCGTCGGCGATCGAGGCATCCCGCTCGTACGACGCCTCCCAGTACACGTGGTCGCGAAAAGTGCCGTCGGGGCTGACCGTGCGGACCGTGGCCGGCGGCAGCTTCCGGACGCCGTGGAGGATCGTGCGCGGCGCCGGCACCACCGAGTGGAACGTCATGTAGTGCTCCAGCGCGACCTTGTCGATCGAGGTGTCGACGTCGCCCGCCGCCAGCAGCGCGGGCAGCGTCGACGCGAACCGCAGCCGGCCGGGCGTCGACGAGACGTAGAGCGGTTTGATGCCGAGCCGGTCGCGGACCAGCACGACCCGGCCGGTGTCGTGCTCGGCGATCGCGAAGGCGAACATGCCCAGCAAGCGGGTCACGCAGTCGGCTCCCCAGCGGTGGTACGCCTTGAGGATCACTTCGGAGTCCGACGTCGAGAAGAACCGGTAGCCGTACCCCTGAAGCTCCTCGCGCAGCGAGCGGTAGTTGTAGACGCAGCCGTTGAAGACCAGGGTCAGGCCGAGCTCGTCGTCGGTCATCGGCTGCCGGCCGGCGTCCGAGAGGTCGATGATGCTCAGGCGGCGGTGCCCGAACGCGACCGGCCCGTTCGCCCAGAGCCCCTCGCCGTCGGGGCCGCGCGAGGCCATGACGGCCAGCATTCTCTCCACCCCGGAGGGATCCGCCGCTCGGTTGTCGAATCGCAGCTCACCCGCGATTCCGCACATGTTGACCTCCTCGGCCCCTTAATCAGCTCAGCAACCAGGTGTCCTTGGAACCGCCGCCCCGCGACGAGTTGACGATCATGCTGCCGGACGGGGCGACCCGCGTCAGGGCGGCCGGGGCGACGACCGAGTGCTCGCCGGTGAAGACGAAGGCCCGCAGGTCGACGTGCCGGGGTGACAGCTCGTGGCCGTCGAAGACCGGGTGGGTCGAGAGCCGCACGACCTCCTGGGCGACCCAGCGGTGCGGGGCGGCGCGGATCTGCCGGCGGACGGCGTCCAGCTCCTCGGGCGTCGCGTGCGGGCCGATCAGGATCCGGTCGCCGCCGTAGCCGTCGACCGGCTTGCACACCAGCTCGTCGAGCCGGCCCAGCACCTCGGACCGCTGCTCGGGTACCCCGCACAGATAGGTCGGCACGTCGGCGAGCAGCGGCCGCTCACCCAGGTAGTACTCGATGAGCCGAGGCACGAACGCGTAGATCGCCTTGTCGTCGCCGACCCCGTTGCCGAGCGCGTTGGCCAGCACCACGGTGTCCGCGTGCAGCGCGGCGACCAGACTCGGGCCGAGCGGCATGCCGTCCGCGCCCGGCGCGTGCATCAGGGTGTCCTCGTCCATCCGCAGATAGACCACGTCGACCGGGTAGCGCTTGCCGTCCCGCGTCCGGAACACCCGCGTGCCGTCGACGAACAGCTCGGTGCTGCGCACCACCGGAACGCCCATCTCCTCGGCCAGCATCCGGTGCTCGAACCAGGCCGAGTCGTCCGGGCCCTGGCTGAGCACGACCAGGTGCGGGTCGTCGGCGGCGGCCGGGCGCGCCGACTCGCGCAGGGCACGCCGCAACAGGGCCGGGGTGTCTTCGACACCCAGCAGACCGGACGGTTCCGGCAGCTCGGGGAGGACGCTCCCGGTGAGGCGGCGGTTCTGCATGGCGTACGCGATACCCGACGGCACCCGCAGGTTGTCCTCCAGCACCCGCCAGCCGCCCCGGTCGTCGCGGACCAGGTCGACGCCCGCGACCTGGGTGCGTACGCGGTCGGAGCCGATCAGGGCGCCGCTCGGCCGCAACTCGGGGGAGCCGTCGATGACCCAGTCGGGGACGATGCCGTCGGCGACCACGGCGCGCTCGCCGTAGACGTCGTTGACGAACGCGTTCAGCGCCCGCACCCGCTGCACCAGCCCCGTCCGCAGGTCGCGCCAGTCGGCGGCCGGGACGATCCGGGGCACCAGGTCGAACGGGAACAGCCGGGTCGCCGCCTCGCCGGCCACGCTGAACGTGATGCCGCGCGCCCGCTGCTCGTCGTCCCGCTTGTCCTCGCGCCGCCGCAGTCCGGCCGAGCCGAGGGCGCCGAGCGCGGTCACCAGGCCGGTGTACTCGGGGGCGACCTCACCGTCCGGGAATGCCTCGTCACCGCTGCGGGCGTACGGGAAAAGGCCGGCCGGCACCGTGGCGCCGGCGCCGATCGGCGCGAGACCCGTCGCCCCGCCCCGCGTGTCCGCCACGACCAGATCGACCGCGTCGGAGAGCCGGCCGCGCCGGGCCAGCGCCCGGCGCTGGCGGGCGGCCGAGCTGCCCCGGCTGAGCGCCCGCACCGAGAGGTCGAAGACCTGCTCCCAGTCGCCCAGCTCCTCCAGCTGCGGACGGAGCTCGGCGACCAGGTGCTCGACGGCGACCGCGGCCGGCACGGGAGCGGGGGAGCGGGGCAGGTCGAGGAGGTCGCCCTCGAGGCCCGAGCGGGCGGCCCGCCACAGTGCGGCCCGGTGCAGCGGAGGCTTCGCGGTGATCATCTTTTTCCCCGCCCGGTGATCGTCGCGGGCTCTCCTGGCCAACGCCCGGAACAGCCCGGCCAGCAGGACCACGGTGTCGACATCGGGTGACGAGTCGGTGACCCGCAGCTCGACCGTGGGCAGGTGGGCCGACGGGCGGACGTCGAAATAGACCATCTTGGGGTCGGCGATCGTCTCCGAGGCGATCAGGTCGGCGACCAGCTCGTCGAACTCGGCCGCCGAATTCAGCACGCCCGGGTCCCCGGCGGTCGGCCAGCGCAGCCAGACCAGCGACCGCACGCTGGCGTAACCGGAGTCCTCACCCATCCAGAACGGCGAGCTGGCGCTCAACGCGAGCAGCACCGGCAGATGGGCCGCGACCCGCTGGGCCACCGCGACCGCCTCGTCCCGGTCCGGCACCGAGACATGCACCTGGGCGCCGCAGATCAGCTGCTCCCGGGCCAGCAGCTGGTAGTCGTCGAGCATCCGGCGGTAGCGCGACGTGGGCGTCACGGGGAGTGACTCCAGGTCGACCAGCGGCACCGTTCCGGTCGCGGCCAGACCCAGCCCGAGCGATTCCGCGACCCTGATCGCGGCCTTCCTCCGCCCGGCGATCCCCTCCCGCAGCTCGTCGAGAGTGCCCGCGACCGGAGTGTTCGTCTCGACCACGGACCGGTGCAGTTCGGCCGAGAAATGGTCGTCGTTCAGGCGGGCCAGGATCTCCGGGGCGCGCGGCACCAACTCGCGGGTGACCAGGTCGACGACGTGCAGTTCCTCCTCCACGCCGAGGGTCAGCTCGGGCTGGGCCGTCGCGTGCGCCGTCGTCACGGGCAGGGACTCCGTCATTTCTCTCTCCACCTGTCTCGTCCGGGGGGATCAGCCGGAGCCTCGCCATCGGATGTGCCGAACATGTTGCGTGCCCATTTCGGCCTCGCGCCAAGCATCGGGACCACCGGCGGCCGAGCCCCTCGCACACACCCGGTAACCTCGGGCCGTTCTCTATTACCCGGAGGTTGTGAGATGAGCAGTGTCGTCGTCGTGACCGGATCCGCCGGCCTGATCGGGTCGGAATCGGTCCGGCACTTCGCGGGCCTCGGCATGGACGTGGTCGGCATCGACAACGACATGCGTGGTTACTTCTTCGGCGCCGACGGCTCCACCAAGTGGAACCTCGACCGCCTCAAGAAGGAGGTCGGCGACCGCTACACCCATCACGACATCGACATCCGCGACCGTTCCGCGTTGCTGGGCCTGTTCGAGAAGCTCGGCCGCAACGTCGGCCTGGTGATCCACTGCGCGGCTCAGCCGTCGCACGACTGGGCGGCCCGCGAGCCGTTCACCGACTTCGACGTCAACGCGGTCGGCACGATCAACATGCTCGAGGCGGTCCGGCAGCACTGCGCCGACGCGCCGTTCATCTTCACCTCGACCAACAAGGTCTACGGCGACCTGCCCAACTCGCTGCCGCTGATCGAGCAGGAGACCCGCTGGGAGCTGCCCGAGGACCACAAGTGGCACGGCGGCATCGACGAGACCATGTCGATCGACCGGAGCCTGCACTCGGTCTTCGGCGCCTCGAAGGTAGCCGCCGACGTCATGGTCCAGGAGTACGGCCGCTACTTCGACATGCCGACTGCCGTCTTCCGCGGCGGCACGCTGACCGGACCGGGCCACTCGGCCGCGGAACTCCACGGCTTCCTGGCGTACGTCATGCGCTGCGTGATGGAGCAGCGGGTTTACCGCATCTATGGCTACAAGGGCAAGATGGTCCGCGACGCCATCCACTCGCACGACCTGGTCACCGCGTTCGAGGCGTTCTACCGGGCGCCGCGGGTCGCCGGGGTCTACAACATGGGCGGCGGCCGCTTCTCGAACTGCAGCCACATCGAGGCGTTCACGATCGCGTCGGAGATCACCGGCCTCGAGGCACGCACCGAATACGTCGAGGAGAACCGGGTCGGCGACCACCAGTGGTGGATCAGCGGCCTCGGCCGGTTCCAGCAGGACTACCCGGACTGGAAGCTGACCTACGACGTCCCGGCCATCCTGCGCGAGATGTACGAGGCCAACCAGGACGTGTGGAAGGCCTGACCCCGTAGGGCCGGCCCGCGTTCAGGGCCGGCGCCGGGCCGAGGTGATCTCCCGGACCAGCACGCCGATCAGCCGGAACGGGGCCCGGAGCAGCCACATCAGCACGTTGCAATAGGCGCGCCAGAGCTGCTCGCCCAGGTAGGGGACGAACCGCCGGACCAGGAGCATGCAGATCGTCGGCCCGGCGAGCAGCAGAATGACGCTGACGACGAGGTTGTTGAGGGCGGCGCCGAGATTTCCCATCGCCGCCTCAGTTCACGATCTTGTTGCCGGTGAACCGGTCGCCGTACTGGTCGCCGAGGTGGAAGTCGCCGTCGACGTGGTCGATGTGGACCGCGTAGTTGACGCTCGGGTCGTCGATCGCGGCGACCACCTGGTCGCGCAGTTGGAAGACCTGGTTCTTGTCCCAGCTCGCGACGACCTCCTGCGGGCGGCCGGCGGCGTAGATGCTGAGGATGTAGAGGGTGCTCCTCGCGAGCCGGCGGATCACATGAACCGTGGAGGCGACCAGCCCGGCCAGCACGCCCAGCTCATAGACCGTGACGACCGACGGCGGCAGCGTGTTTCCGGCGCAGCTCACCACCATGAGCCCGAGAATCCCGAGCCCCAGCCAGGCGCCCGCCTTCCTGAGGTACCGGGCGACGATCCGGCCGCGGCGCGGGACGATCTCCAGCGGTTCCACGCTCGAAACCGCCTGCAGCGGGTAGACCTTCTCGCCGACCCACATCGTTCTTCGGCTGATGCGTACTTCGACGCCGTTGTGCTTGGCCATGCCGGAGACTGACGGACAGTCCGTCAGCTACCGGCATGGGTGACATCAATATCGGCCAACAAATCGGCGACCGGTTCAAAGGCGACAAGAACGTCTACTCCCGCGAGGCATTCCAGCCGCCCGCTGCGGCCCGGAAGCCCGCGACGATTCTGCTGCTCAGCGCCAATGCGGCCGGGCATCCGCTGCTCCAGCTCGACCAGGAGCGCCGGGCGATCGTCGAGGAGGTGGCCCGCTCCCGCGGCGCCGCCCGGCTGGAGGTCCGCCCGGCCGATGCCGTACGCCTCGACGACCTGCAGCGCGTGCTGATGCGATACAAGCCGATCGTGGTGCAATTCAGCGGCCACGGTCACCCGAGCGACGGAATTCAGGTGCTGGACGAGTTCGGGCAGCCGCGCTCGGTGAAGCCGGAGGCGCTGAGCGAGCTGTTCCGCATCCTGAACCGCGGCCTGCGCTGCGTCGTGCTCAACGCCTGCCACACCGACGCCCAGGCCGAGGCGATCGCGTGGCACGTGCCGTGCGTGGTCGGCATGCGGCGGCAGGTGCTCGACGACACCGCCATCCAGTTCTCGAAAGGCTTCTACCGCGCCCTCGCCGACGGGCGCTCCATCCGTACCTCGTTCGATCTGGCCCGCAACAGCCTCAACCTGCATGACGTGCCGGACAGCGACGTACCCCGGCTGATCGCCCGCCCGGGCGACGCCGACCGCCCTCTCATCGAAGCGCGGTAGGCCGCCGCCGGGCTCATGTGTACGACGTACACGTTCTGGTGTACGTTGTACACATGACGGCTCGGGATGCGGCGGAGCGGATCGCGGCGGCGGCGTTGGCGATCCTCCTGCGGGAGGGGGCCGGGGCCGTGACGATGCGCCGCGTGGCGGCCGACGCCGGCCTCACCACGATGGCCAGCTACCGGCACTACCCGAACCGGGACGCGCTGCTGCGGGCGGTGGCCGACGCCGCCTTCGCCGACCTGAGCGAGCAGTGGGGGAAACGGAAGCGAAAGCCCGACTTCGAGAGCCGTCTCTACGGACTACTGGACGACTTCCTCGACTTCGCGCTCGGCCAGCCGGCCCTCTACCTGTTCCTGATCACCGACCGGCGGGAGGGCGTACGGCGGTTCCCGGAAGACTTCCGCGCCGGAGAATCCCCCGCGTTCACACCGGTGCTCGAGGTCATCGAGCAGGGCATGCGCGAGGGGACGCTGCGTCAAGATGATCCGGTTGAGGTCACTCTGGCCATTACCACCCCGGCAATGGGCCTGGTGCAGCTCTACCTCGGCGGCCGGATGAGCCTGTCCGAAGAAGACTTTCGTGGCCTGTGCCGGCGAACCGTGGAAAGGGCTCTCGATGGAGTGGCGACCAAGGACCGGTGAGCGCCGGCTATGGGCGGCGGCGGCACTGGCCTGCTCGGCGGTGCTGGGCTACCTCGGCACCGGCCTCGCTCCGATCGCCGCACTGACCTGGCTGGCGCCGCTGCCCGTGCTGCTCCTCGCACCCCGCGTGCCGGCCAGGACCGCGCTCGGTGTCGCGTTCGGCGCGTACCTGCTCGGCACGGCCAACAGCTGGGCGTTCCAACTGCACTCCCACGACGAACCGATGGTGCCCGTCGGCCTGACGATCAACATCGGCATGTCGCTGACCTTCGTACTCACCGTCTGGCTCTTCCGCTCACTTGCCGGCCGGGGCCGCGCGTTACTCGCCGCCGTCGCCCCGGCCGCGGCCTGGACCGGCGTGCTCTACCTGGTGGCGACGGTGAACCCGCACGGCCTCATGGGCACCTTCGCCAACGACCAGGGCGACCGGCCGCTGGTGCTCCAGGCCACCGCGGTGGCCGGGATGTGGGCGGTCGAGTTCCTGGTCATGTTCGCTCCGTGTGTGGTGGCGGCGCTGCTCGCGCCCGCCGCGCCGAGGGCCGCGCGCCTGCGCACCGCGGCAGTCGGCGTCCTGACGTTCGGGGCCGTCCTGGGTTTCGGCATCCTGGGCCTGCGCGGCACCGCCGGCCCGCCGCAACGGGTCGCGGCCATCGCGCCCAACCGGTACGCCTGGGCGCCTCCCGTCAGCGACGGGCTCGTGGCCGGCTACGTCCGCGAGATCGAGAACCTGCCGGAGGGCGTACGCACCGTCGTGCTGCCGGAGGCCGCATTCGGCTCCGACGAGGCCGACCCCGCCGCCCTGACACAGCCGATGCGGCAGGTTGCCCGGGCCCGCGGCGTCGACATCGTGCTCGGGTTCGTCCAGGCCCCGGCCCAGGGGCGGGGCGTCGACAACGTCGCCCTGATCTTTCCGGCCGACGGCGGGAGCCCGGCTCGCTACCTCAAACAGCACGACCTCGTCAGCCGGCCCGGTCACGACCTCGTCTTCGCGCCCCGCACCAGGACAGGCGCCGAAATCTGCGCCGACGTCGACTTCGCCCGGCCCAGCCGCGACTACGGCGCGGCAGGCACGTCCCTGCTCGCGATCCCCGCCTCCGACAACGGCGGCAACGGCTGGCAACACAGCCGCGCCGCGTTGCTGCGCGGCGTCGAGAACGGGCTGCCCGTGGTCTGGGCGGCGCAGAACGGCACGCTGATGATCTCCGACGGCCGAGGGCGGGTGCTCGCGCAGGCCCGCTCCGAGGGACCGGCCCGGTTCACCACGATCACCGCCGACGTCACGGGCCCGGTCGCGACGTTCTACAGCCGCCACGGCGACTGGTTCGCCTGGCTCTGCCTCGCCGCCGCCCTCAGCGGCCTGATAGCGGCCCTACCTGCCACGCGCCGGCGCGCGGGAACGCGCCGGTCGCCGGACAAAGCCGCGGCATCGGGTGGCCGACAGTGAGGCACGCTATGCCCGCCCGCGGATCAGATCCAGTGAGACGGGCTCAGATCAGAGAGAACCACCGACGTCACTACGCGCCCCGAGGCCGGTGCGCGGATCTGCCGAGATGAGGGCGCTCGATCATGCCCACTAAGCGACTTCTACAGTTTCGAATCGGGCTATTGGCGTTACAAAATTCACACCGGCAGATCTCCGGACGCCTCTGATTCGGGGCCGGGTGGTATCGGAGTTGGGGCGGCTCAGCCGCGAGCGGCGACCATCTTCTTGATCTCGTCGACGACGAGCTGGGGCTGGTCCTGCGGGATTTCGTGTGAACTTCCTTTGGCGGTGATCAGTGTGCGTCCGGGCCCGGCCGCGACAAACGCGGCTGCCGCGTCGCGCCAGCGCTGGGCGTCCTGCGAGGAGCCGTCGAACGGCGTCTTCTCCGACGCGATGTAGGTGACCGGGACGTTGTTTGGCCAGGAGACCTTGTGGTACGCCCGATGGGTGGGACCGAAGTTCTCGGACGTGGCGATGAGCTGCCGGTTCGCCTTCGTCGAGGGCTGCTTCTTGAGCGCTTCAATCTGCGGCGTGGTGAGCGCGACGAGGCGCTGGATCTCCTTGTCGGTGAAGAATTGCGGCACGTTGGCGTCGACGAGTACTTCCCCGGACAGCACGCCTGGATTGGCGCGGGCGAAGTAGGTGGCAACCTCCCCCGCCTGCGAGTGGGACATGAGGACTACGTTGCGGGTGACGCCGAGCTCGCGCAGACCGGCCTGCAGGTCAGAGGCGGCTGCCCGGCCGTCCCATGGGCCCTTCACCTCGTCACTGTCGCCCAGCCCGGCCCGGTCGTAGGTGATGATCTCCGACCCGGTCGCCTCCGACAACTGCGGGACGAGGTCTTTCCACTGAATGTGATCCTCGCCGCCACCGGAGTCCAACACGATGGCCGGTGCGTGGCCGGGAGTGACATAGAACGCGAGGCGATGCCCGTTGTTGGTGATCATGCGCTGGCCTGCCGCAGGGGCCGAGTTTGCTGGCTCGGCCGCGGTGGTCGCGGCAGCGGGAGTCGGAGCTGCTGGGCCGGTCGTGTGCGCGGTTTTCGGCGCCGCCGCATCGCCGCACCCGAAGACCGCGCCGACTACGGCGACAGGCAGGACAAGGGCGAAGGCGGCCCGGCGGAACCGAGACCATTTCTGAGTGGTGCCGAGATCGTTCTGTGCAGTCATGGAGATCATTTTTCGCGGTTTCTCGACCACGTTCGATCCTGCTCGCAACACTCTCGGACGGGGGCTAGCCCTACCTACCCTTACCCCGGGCGGAACAGAACGGACTCTGCACTCTTGGCCAGGATGGCGTGAGTCGCCCCGGCCGCGGGACATCCGGATTTGCCGCCGATCACGCGCGCCTCGACCGCGTCCGACTTCGCGGCCTGCGCATCGCGGCTTTGCCAGAGCACGGCGCCGGTTGCCGGTCAAACTTTGCCATGCGACTGTCATACGGCCGAGTCTCGGCGACCGTAGGAAAGAACGAGGTTCTGCGTCAGAAGGGTGATGCCGAGCCAGAACATCAGGCTGTTGCCGGTGACGACCGAGTCGGCGCCAAGCGGAGTGGCCACCGCTGCGAGCACGATGCGCAGCACGATCGACAGCACCCATAGGACGACGGTCGCCGGGCCATAGCGATACCAGAACGCCTCTTGGTGGCGATAGATCACGACGGTGTATCCGCGGACACCGCCGAGGCCGAGCGACAACACCGCGTCACCGGTGATGACGGCGTAGTCGATTGCGTGTAGGTGGGTGTTCAAGGCCGGTGGGACAGTCGCGGCCAGGCCAAGCCCTATCAGCACCAGCGGCAGGATGAGGAGCCGTTCGGACCGCAGCGGACGGCCGCGAATCCGCCTCGCCACAACCAGCACGAGGATGGCCAGCGTCAGCGCCACCGAGAACAGAGCCGGGCGGGCGGCGTGTGCGGCCGCGGCGGCGTCGTATGTGCTCATCATCGTCGACTATATCGGAAAGTGTAATAGTCGTGGTCACCAGAGCAGCGGCACGAGCCGTTTGCGGGACGCCGCGTACTGCCGGTAGGGGGCGCCGAGGGTGGCCAGCATTGCTTTTTCCTCAACCCGGCTCTGCCACAGCACGAACGCGAGCGACAACAGCGCCTGCGCGACAAGCGCTAACCAATTGGCTGTGATGGCGCCGATGCCGACGCAGGTCAGCAGCATGCCGGCGTGTCCGGGATGACGCAGCCGCCGGTACGGGCCGGTCGATATGATCGACTGGCCGGCGGTGACTTTGATGGCGAAGCTGCAATACCGGTCGCCCAACGCGCGAAACGCTCGTTCCCGCACCGCGGTGCCAGCCAGGATCAACACGACTCCGGCGACCTGGATCGGCGTGCTCGGACGGATCGCGGCGACAGGAGCAACGACCGGCGCCAGGTTGAGCACCGCCGTTCCGGCCAGGACACCGGCGGTCAGTGCGCACCAGTAGGTGCGCATGTTGGGACGTGGTCCCTCGCGCCAATGCCGCGACTGCCGTCCGCGCCAGAACTCGGCGGCCTCGGTCACCAGCCACCCGGCCTGGACGAGCAGGATCAGCAGTCCCCAAGGATGGGTTCTTAGGTAGGTCCCGACCGGTCCTGCTGGAGCCAGCCGGGCCAGCAGCAGCGCGACGCCGCCGCCAAACGCCAACACTGCGCCGAGGCGCAGGAGGACTGCTCGATCGCCGACGACCTTCCGCCACGCTGCGCCCGCGCCAACGACAAGGTCGAATCCGGCGTGTACGGGTGTCAGCTCTCCCGCCTCCACGAGGTCGGTGACCAGCCAGGCGACCTCACGTGCGTACCGGTCTCGCCAGCTGCGTGGATAGAGCCGCAGCAGCCCCAGGATCACAGCGCGCCAGCCGCTGCGATACGCCGCAGTCCAACCTCGGCGATCCGCGCCGCCTCGGTCAACCGCTCGCGCAACTGCTCCTGTCCGGCCGCCGTGATCCGGTATGGCCGCCGCCGGTCGCCGGCCGGCAACGGCTCCACCAACCCGGCCGCCTCCAGCATCGCCAGCGCGCCATACAGCGTCCCCGGACCCAGCCGGACGCCGGCGAAGTCCTCAATATCCTTGATCAGCGCGTATCCGTGTTTAGGTGCCTCGGCCAAGCTGGTCAGAACCAGAATGCCGCGGTCTGACGACCCGCGGATGGAATCCCTCGTCACGCGCACCTCCTCGATCGACGAGCTACTACGGAAAGTGTACGAGCAGGGTACGTTTCACGTGCCAGGCGCTGGCGACGTGGCGGTTCATCCCACCTGTCACGGGAACGGCGTGTCGGAGAAGTGGCGGTCGCGGGGTCGCGTGGTCGCTACGAGCCGACGGTCGCCGTCAGGTGTGCGTAGTAGAGGACGGCGCGGCGGCGGCGTACGAGTTGTGCGTCCAGAAGGATCTTGAGGTGTTGCCGACCGCACCGAAAGCGAAGCCGGTCGCTGCGACCAGTTGGGTGGTGCTCATCGGGTTGTCCAAGCGAGTGAGCGGAGTCGCGTGCGCCGGGCCGTGCGGCCGGCGCCAGCCGACCCAGCCGTGGCGCCGGTGATCGGGATGAACACCGGTGAGCCGTCGGCGAGGTCCTGCGGCGGGATAGTCGTACGCGTTGACCCGCAGTCGCCCCTCCCCGAGTGAGGGCATGTTTGGTCGCATGTCGTCCAAGGCGGCAGCCCATCCGCCGGTGCTCAGCTGTCGGATGCGCGCGATCGTGTCCGCGTCGAAGGAGCGTTTGCGGCGTTGCCAGCCAGACTTGACCGCGGTGGTCCAGACCCTGTCCAGTACATCGGCGATCCGGTCCGACGGGTCCGGTACGTGCAGCGCGGATCGTCGGTAGGAGCCTGGTCGGCCGGCAGAGCGGTCGGCGAAGTGCTGCGTATGCGGTCGATCTCCTCGTCGAAGGTCTGTTCCTGCTCGATCGGCCGCGCACAGAGGAGGTCGACCAGCCAGGCGGGTCGGAAGCCACAGGTCAGAACGCTCGGCCGGTCGGATCGTCGGCCATCCGGTGGTGGAACGCCGCTCGTAGCTGGGCGGTCTCGGCCATGCACTCACTACTGGACGCCGGCCTCGTCGACGAAATCCAAATGCGGTCTGTCCAACCGCACGCGGCAAAGGCACCCACTCTTCCAGGATCAGCAAACCGGAAGCTGACCACGCGACCGGATTCGAAACGGCGTGGTTCTTCTGCGGTACGACACCAGGAACAGCGAGCAGCAAAATACTGTAGAAAACCGCACCGGCGATGTCGTATGGCCGCCGCATAGAGCGCGGACAGCAGTCATACGCAAAATCACCCGGGCCGATCGCTTCGTGGTTGCGACTCGGTCGGCGGACGCCAAGAATGGTCGCGCTGCGTCCTCATCTGGCACCCCTCTCTGTCAAGTGTTGATCGTGAGTGGTGTTTTAGGCTGTGGTCTGGCGGGTCCGGGAAGTGACTTGTCCGAAGTGTCGATCA
>NZ_JBFBAD010000047.1:0-76592 GCF_040682075.1 Actinoplanes sp. NPDC051411
CCAGCTATCCCACCTGGGGAATTACGTGAGCGACGGGGTGGGGAATTACGTGAGCGTCAGACCGCTACAGGTGGGGAATTCCGTGAGCGCCGACATCGACCGATTCACCCAAGCCACCACCAGCACGGCCGCACAGGGCAGCGGCTTCGGCCTCTACATCGTGCAACGCCTCGCCGAAGTCAACGGCGGCCACGTCAGCTACCAACCAGGCCAGCCCACCGGGGCCTGCTTCACCGTGACCCTGCCCGCCGCAACCCATCTCCCGGAAGACGTCGACGAAACCGCGCGTTCGGGTACATAGCCGCCAGCCAGGACCCAAGCCAGTCCGACGATGCACCCGACAGAGTCCTCACCCCTTCAGCCAGCCACCTTTTCACCCACCACAGGGCGGCAGCCCGCAGCAGGGCAGGAGGATCCGGCGGGGAGCTTCGGATGACTGTGCCTACCTGGCGGTGCAACCATTCCTGCCGCTCGTTGGCCTCGCCAGCGAGCAGAAGCACGGGAAACCCCATCCGACACGGCACCGGCAGATCGCATCTCGGTACGGACCGCCCGACGCGATTCAAGGCCCGCGGATCGGCCGGGATCATCTTCCCTCGCAAGATCAACACCTGGGCGGGACCGTTACTCGCGCTCACAACCGAGGGGACGTCACAGACCTGTCCGGCGAGTTCCCGGGGATCCGCGGTAGAAATGAAGTAGGTACGCGCGGTAGGTCTTGGGATCGCGAGTTCGATGAAAGGTACGCCCCGGGCCTTGGAGAGGCACGGTGCCACCCGGCCGGGTCAGCCGGTGGACACGCGCGGCAACTTCCGCGGCGACTACTGGGCTGAATTGACCGTTGCGAGCCGCGAATGGTCTGCCCTCGCGTCGGCCGGAGGCCTGGAACCGACCCTGACGTTCCGTCAGGGATGTCCTGTGTCGGCCAACGGGCCACTCGCGTCCGCGACTGCTTGGCCGGGCTGGGTATGTGCGCCGCTTCTGGTGACGTCTGCCGGCTGGAGATCAAGCCGGATCCGGACCAGACGGCCCCGATGCCGGAGGCGACCGAACGGGCCGTCGCGCGCGGTGTCGACTTCAACTTCGGTGACGACGGTGGGCTCTACCGGGATAAACGCGAGTGGCTGCCGTTCGGCGAAGTTCGGCGTCCACCCTGCAGGCAAAGGGCAGGGCCATGGATGACCGGCGCCCGACCCGAGGAACGGCAGGCCGCGCAGCACGCGGCGCAAATCCTGCCGGTGTTCAGCCGTGATCGGATGGGTCTGCCCGACGAACCGGAAGTTCCGTGGTTGTCGAATTGTCCGAGCAGCAAAGTGGCTGGCCGTTGCAGGGTGCCGGTGACCCCACCGATGATGAACTCGGTGGTGTCGCGGGTACGGACTTTCGTCCACAGCTGGGATCCCGGGCGGTAACGGCTGGCCGCCGGCTTGATCACCACGCCCTCGACGCCGGCGACACCCAGGTCGTTCAGCCAGCCCAGCGCAACATCCCGGTCGCTGGTCTGCGGGCAGATAACGACCTGCGGCGGCGTGTTGTGCAGCAGCCGCTCGAGTTTGGCCCGGCGGGTAGTCAGCGGCTGGTCAAGCAAATCGACGCCGCGACTATCCCGCAGCAGGTCGAACGCCACCAGGTGGGCGGGATGCTGGCGGACGTGCCGTGGCAGCGCCCGGCCGGCGACCAAGCGGCGTTGCAGGCGAGAGAAATCGCAGCGGCCGCGCTCGATGTTCCAGACGATGATTTCGCCGTCGATGACGGTCCGCTGTGGAAGCGCGGCTGTCAACGGCTCGACCAGGTCAGGGAAGAAGGCGCTGAGATCAACACCGTGGCGCGACTGCACGCGTATCCCGGCGTCGGTGCGCCAGATGATCGCCCGGAAACCGTCCCACTTCATTTCGTAGGCCGTCGATGCTTTCGCGATCTCAGGCAGCGAGGGGTTGGGCGTAGCGCTGACCGGCGTGACAGGCCAGCGCAACATCGGTGTCCCCTCGACGGTCGAAAACCCGACGCTAACCGCGTAACCAAACGCTTGACCTGCGAGAACCGCCGTTTTGGCGGAGCTTGGAAAGCCGCTCACACAGGCGAATTCGACGTGATCGGGGCCTGCGACGCCCACCGAAGGACGAACCTGCCGCGCTAACGGGCCGAGGTGCTCCGCGGGCAGCGAACTACTGGCTTGTAATTCGATCTTCGACCTTGCCGATCGTAAAAGCGCAGGTCAGGCTGGATGTGTCGGGGTGTGAGTTCTCAATGGATCTGATCCGGTCTCGTTAGAACTGATCCGGCCACCACTGGATCCTTCGGGCTCTGGACCGCCGACGTCGGACAGCGACCGCACGGGCCGGCCGCGCATCAGGTGGCGTTCAGCCCGGTGGCGACGCCCGGCCCTGCTGCGCCGGTTCGTCACCGACGACACCGGACGGCTGCCAACCCGGCGCGCTTGAGCCGTTCGCCGGACTACTCGGCGAGCTCGCCGCAGCCGCCGGAGCCGTCGAACCAGGCTGGCTGTTCCTCGCCTACGCCGGGCAGCTGCTGGCTACGCGACCACGGCCAAGCGGCTATGCAGGCTGGGGTTTGACACTCGATGAGGCCGGCGTCTCGCATGGTTAGGGGTCTGCCTTTGCTCGAGAGTTTCGCGCTCTGGCACGAACCGTGTGATGGATGTCCGACGATAAGTCGTTGCCGGGCTGCGACGCTTGAATGCCGGACCAGACTTAAACGATGCTCAACGACATCGAGAGTTATAAGCAGCCGGGATCGACCTTGCGCATCGGTTCAGCGCTGTAGCGAAAAAGGCATGGGCAGCGCGTTGCGTCCGCCGTTCTCCGAAGTCAGTAACCTCTGAGCCGTCTGGATGGTCGTTGAACGCGAAGTGCCGCTGACCAAGGCATTCGATCGCCTTCTGCAACTGCCCGGGGCTTCGGTGGAATCAGTGGGTTCACCGACTGGGTTGTCGTGCTCAGTCTGCGGTGGCGACGCCGACCGCGTAGCCGAGGACTGGAATGCAGCCAAATCGGTCGAACGCCATCGCGAGCAGGGCGATAGCGGACCGAGCCGGATCCGAACCCGCCGGGCTTCGGGCCGTCTCGAATATGCTTAAAGGCCGGGGATCTGGCCCTCCGGCCTTTAAGCATCGATTTTGGATTATAGATCTGATCGGAGCCCTTCAGCGACTTTGCCGGTAAGGCGAAGATGCGAGTCCCGGCATGCTATCGCTCCGGAAAGGGCCGTCATTTGGCGTCTTCTGAGCTGGTTAGCCGTTCACCTGTCATGTGTCCTTTGACCCATTCGATGGATTGCGGACGGTCCCTGTGCCGGTTTCGAAATATTCTTCCAGTGCCTTTTGGACTTGAGGCGCCGGAATAGTGCTGAGCCGGTCGTGGTAGATCGCGGATTGCAGGTCGGCGAAGACGCGTGGATCTGATTGCGGAGGATTGGGATTGTCCGATATCCAAACGTGGTCGTAAATCCCGCCCTTGCGGGCCGAGCCGCGAGAGACGAACCAGACTATGGCACCGTAGCCTGTCTCGCTGTTTACGCTGACGATGAGGAGGTCGTCGCCGCCGACAGATATTTGCGCGGCCTCCGAATCGCGGTTGTTCATGATCCGTGAAATTACTGCCGCGACGTCATCAGGATTTTTCGGCAGTATTTCTTGCCGATCAAGCAGAACGCTGATTGCCATGAAATTCCTTAATTTCCATTTGGTCAGCCTTCCCCTTCGACGTCTATGGGCTGTCCTGACCATCGATTGACGAGCTGCTAGTCAGTGCTGGCTTTGCCGTCAAATCGCCGTCCGTCGGTTCCGCCTCGGACCCAGGATATCGATTCGGGCCGGTCGCCGGTTCCGGTCCGGCAGTACTCCTCTAGTGCCGTGCGTATGTCGGCAAGTGGGAGTGCGTTGCGCGGGTCGTGAAAATATACAACACTCGGGTCTGCGATGACTTGGGGGTCAGTTGTGGGTGGATTCGGGTTGTCGGACACCCAGGTGTAATTGTAGATTCCGCCCTTCTTTGGGGAGCTTGCCAGGGCGAGCCATATCAAAGCTCCATATCCGGTCTGATTGTTGATTCCGACCCAGAGAAGGTCGTCAGAGAACGAAAGTTTGGCGTTTTGAACAAAGGTTCGGACCTGGCGTCGTCCCATCGTCACGTATTGCTCGTAGCCGAGAGTGTTCATTATGGTTTCGACTTCTTCCGACATCTCATCCCAGCCGTGCGCGACGTGATGTTCCCCTCTTACCCAGACGTTGAGTGGCATGCTTCTTCCTTACGGCTTTGGGAAAATGTCGGGCGTGAAGTTTGCGGGTGACCAGACGCGGAGCGTTTGGTCGGGACGCAGGATCTTGTCAAGCACCGTGTCACAGGATAGCGGGCCGCCGCATACGCCGTCCGGGTTGTTGATGACGAGGTCGACTTGTTTGACATTGTACTTGCGCATCCACCATGCAACTTTTGCTTCGGTGTGTGAAGTGGCGGCAAGGTTGCCCTCACTGTCAAGAAGCTCAGGATGGTTTACCCTGAAGAAGTCAAGTATTTCGCCGGAGATGTTGCCGAAATCGCCGCTAATGAGATAGTCGCCTACAACTCCATCCCTTTCCTTGATTTCGGCGTTTTCGGGATCGAGTTCAACCCCGTTTTCGCCGTAAGCGATGCCTCGAGTCTTGCTGATGAACGGGGGTAGTTCGTCAAATGCCTTGTCGACGAACTCCGGGTATTCACCAGGTTCGAGGAATTTACCTCCGCCAAGGATGATCGCAAGGGAGCCCAGGACTTCCGAAATATTGTTGGCCGCCCTGGATGCAGCATCCTGCATGTTTGCCAACGTGCAAGACCCCAGGTTGACCGCGCTTTGGATACATGCTGACTCGGCGATTTTCAGCTTGAAATTGGTGCTCAGGGATCCGTCGGAGAAATTGAAGTAGTCTTGCTGGGTGACCCAGGCAGCCATCTGGGCTTTCTCGTACTGCTCGGGCGTGCAATCTGCCCTGACCGGTGGGGAATTGCCGCCGATCGGGTCTTTGACGGGCACTTCCAGAACCGTGCAGTCGATGTCTTTCCATACGCTGTCGTGGGCGTCGTAGATTTTCTGGCGCCACACGTGGATTGCGTCGCAGTTGGTGACGCAGAGCCCGGTGCTGGGGTCCCAGGAAATGCGAGGGCCGTCGGGTAGGAGGTCGTTTCCGTCTGCGGTGACCGTGGCCTGTTGGTTGTTGGATGGTACGAAGATGGTGTCGGCGGTGATGTAGCGGTTGGGGTCGGTGGCGGGGTCGGTGGTGATGCTGACATTCAGAAGTGACCAGGCGCTGCGTTGGATGTCGATGACGAAGAGGTTTTTGCCGGATTCATCGGCGGTTAGGCCGCCGGGTTGTCCGCCCCACATTGGGATGGGGATGCTGGTGGTGGTGAGCGTTTGAACGCGGTGGTAGGAGCCGTCAGTCTTGCTCATTGCTGCAAGGACGGTCTGGTATGTGGTGGTGCCGTCGATGGGGACGGACTGGGCGAGGTAGATGTAGCCGCCCATGCTGGTCAGACCCCACAGTGATTCGTTGCCGTCGTTGCTGGTGCTGGTTGAGACGACGGTGAATGCCGTGGGATCAGCGGTGACGGGAATGCCGCGGGTTGCTGGGGCAGTGATCTTGATGAGTTGGTGGGAGTCGTAGTCGTACTCCCACGCGTTGGTGTCGTCGGCGGTGATGTAGCACCAGGCGCACAGAGTGCCGAGCGTGACCGCGGTGCCGGTTTCGAGGTCGTAGGCGACTAGGTGTTGCCAGCTGTCTTCGAGGTACAGGTAGTGGCCGCCGACGGCACCGCCGGCTTGCATGGAGTAGAAGGGGATGGTGTGTAGTGCCCCGCTCGGGGTGATGGCGATGACGCCGCAGCTGGTGCTGGCGTAGATGAGGTGGCCGTCGTTGCCTAGGACGTCGGCGTATTTGAAGGAGGCGGCGGCGCCGTTAGCGGTGTCGCAGCCGCCGGTTGCAGCGCCGCCGACGAAGGTCTCGGTGACGCCGGTCTTGATGTCGGTTTTGAGGATTTCTGTGCTGGCGCCGGTGTAGACCATGCCGTTTAGGGCTGTCATGCCGGCGGCGCCGGCAGGCAGTGAGCTGTTGAGGGTGTTGCTTTGGCCGTATTTCCAGAGGTCGGTGTTGGCGTTGGTCTGCGTTGCAGTGAGGGCGTCCGCGATGACTTCGGAGATGCCGTAGCTGTCGGCCACATAGAGTTTGCCGTCGTCTGCCGCGAGCCCGGTGATGTTGTAGAGCGGCGGGTCGTCGTGGGCGCCAAGACCAGCGACGATCCGGGTGGTGAGATCGCGCTTGTCGAGGCGGTCGAGGGTGTTTCCGTTGACGCCGTAGAGGTAGTTGCCAACGGCGATCGTCCTGATGAGCTGACCGGATATCCGCGTGGTGGTCTGTGCGCCGCCGGCAAGCGGATACTTCGTCAGGTTTGCCTGGGTATCCCAGACGTTGTCGTCGTCGGCGACCAGCACGGCGTAAGGGCTCACGCTGGTCAGCGCGGCCGGCCTTCCGCTGGTCAGGTCGGTTCGATTGAGGTTCCAGTTGGTGTCTTCGGTGTACAGGTAGTGCCCGGCGAGGGTCGGGTTGTAGGCCTGCGATGCGCTCAAGTAGCCCGGGGCGACACGCTTGACGGCGCCGGTGTCCGGTTCGATCGTGACAATCCCGCAGGAGGCCGTACTGGCGTAGATAAACGTGCCATCGTTGGCGAACACCGAGGTTGCCCCAAGCTTGACATCGGCGCCGTCACAATTGCCCGTACCACCGCCAGCGAGGTCGTGTGGGACACCGTCCGCGCCAATCTTGACAACCTTGTCGGCGACACCGGTGTAGATGTTGCCGTGCAGGACGGTCACCCCGTTGGCGTTGGCGACCGCGGCGAGATGGACGACCTTTCCTTGGCCGATGATCGGGCTCTGTGGCAGCGCCGCGTAGGCCTTGTAGTTGAGGGTGGTTTTCGCGGTGCGTCCGCCGGCGTCGGCGACGGTGACGGTGACCGCTGTGGTGCTGGCGGTGGTGGCGGCGCCGCCGAAGGCGCCGGTGGCCGGGTCGAGGGTGACACCGTCGGGCAGGCCGGTCGCGGTGAACGTATAGGGGGTGATGCCGCCGGTGGCGGTCACGTGCCCGTCGGCCGGGGTGCCGGTGGTGCTGGCCATATCGGCGACCGGGCCGAGGGCCGGGACGACCGCGATGATCCAGGTGAAGCTGACTGTCGAGGCCGCGCCGGTGGTGTCGGTCGCGGTCACCGTGACGACGGTGTTTTGCACGGTGGTGGGGGTGCCGGCAATCGTTCCGCTGGCCGGGTCGATGGTGAGACCGGCGGGCAGGCCGGTGGCGGTGAAGGCGTAGGGGGCGGTGCCACCGGCGGCGAGGTTCGGCATCGAGACCGGCTGGCCGAGGGTGCCGTTCTGGTCGGCCGGTGCTGACAGGGCGACGGGCAGGCCGATCTGCCAGCCGAAGCTGATCGTGGCGGCCTGCTGCTGGTCGTCGGTGGCGGTCAGGGTGGTGGTGAAGCCCCCGGCCGTGGTCGGCGAACCGGTGATCGTGCCGGTGGCCGGGGCGAGAGTAAGGCCGTCCGGTAGACCGGTGGCGGTCCACTTGTAGTGGCCGCTGCCGCCCGTCGCGTTGGGGGTCAGCACAGCGGCGGTTTCGAGGACGCCGTGTTGGGTGCCGGGGTCGGCGATCGTGACCGGTGCAGTCACGATCCAGGTGAGCGTGAGGGTGTCAGCGCGCCCAGCTCCGTCGATCGCTTTGACGGTGACGGTCGAGGTGCCGGTGCCGGTCGGGGTACCGGCGATGGTGCCGGTGGCGGGGTCGAGGGCCAGGCCGTCCGGTAGACCGCTGGCAGCGAAGGTGTAGGTGCCGTCGCCCCCGGCGGCGGTCAGGGTGAGGGTGGCGCTCTCGCCGGTGGTGGCGTTCTGGGTGCCGGGGTCGGTGATGGTGACCGGCCCGGCGATGCTGAACCGGACGGTGATGTTGTCGTGGCGGCCGGCGGTGTCGGTGACCTGCACGGCCGCGGTGTCCGGGCCGGGTGTGGACGGGCTGCCGGTGATGGTCCCGGTGGCCGGGTTGATGCTCAGCCCGTCGGGCAGGCCGGTGGCGGTGAAGGTGTAGGGGCTGGTGCCGCCGGTCGCGGTCAGGGTCACGGTGGTGGGTTTGCCGACGGTGCCGATCTGCGGGCCGGGGTCGGTCAGGGTGAGCGGCGCGGCGATGGTCCAGGCGACGCGGGCGCTCGCGGTGCGCCCGAGCGTGTCGGTGACGGTGAGGGCCGTCGTGGTGGTGCCGGTCGTGGTCGGGCTGCCGGTGACGACGCCGGTGGCCGGGTTGATGGCCAAGCCGGCGGGCAGACCCGTGGCGGTGAAGGTGTAGGGGCTGGTGCCGCCGGTGGCGGTGAGCGTGGTCGAGACCGTGACCCCGGTGGTGCTGTTCTGCGGGCCCGGATCGGTGAGGGTGACCGGGGTGGCGATGGCCCAGGTGAACGAGGTGGCTCCGGTGCGGCCGTCGGCGTCCTTAGCGGTGATCGTGACCGTGGTGGTGCCGGCTGTGGTGGGCGTGCCGGTGACCGCGCCGCTGCTGGCGTTGAGCGACAGACCGGCGGGCAGGGCGCTGGCCGACCAGGTGTAGGGCGCGCGGCCGCCGGTTGCGGTGACGGTCGTCGCCACTGCGGCGCCGATGGTCCCGGTCAACGGACCCGGGTTAGCGACCGACGGCCCGGTCGCGGTGACCCAGGACAGGTTCGCTGTGGCGGTACGCCCGGCGGTGTCCTTGACGGTCAACACGACGCTGGAAGTGGTGGCGGCGGTCGGGGTTCCGGTGATCACGCCGCTGGTGCTGATCGACAGCCCGGCGGGCAGACCGGTGGCCGACCACGTGTACGGGCTCGTGCCGCCGGCGGCGGACAACGTCACCGTGACCGGCTGACCGATCGTGCTCTGCTGGGTGCCCGGGTTCACCACCGTCAGCGCGGTCTCGACCGTCCAGGTGAAGGTGCTGCTGCCGGCCCGTGTGGTGGTGTCGGTCGCAGTGAGCGTCACGCTCGAGGTGCCGGCCGTGGTCGGGGTGCCGGTGATCACCCCTGTCGAGGAGTTGATCGACACCCCGGCCGGCAGACCGATGGCCGTCCACGTGTACGGGGTGGTGCCGCCGGTCGCGGTCATGGTGCGCGAGACCGCCACGCCCACGGTGCCGGTCAGCGTGCCCGGATTGGTTACCGCCGGCGCGACCGCGACGACCCAGCTGAAGGTGCCGGTCGCAGTCCGGCCCACGCTGTCGGTGACCTTCGCCGACACACCCGAGGTCCCGGCGCTGGTCGGCGTCCCCGTGACCGCGCCGGCCGTGGAGTTGAGGGTGAGACCGGCGGGCAGCCCGGTCACCGTCCACGTGTACGGGGCGGTGCCGCCGGTCGCGGCCAGGCTCAGCGAGCTGTTGCGGCCGACGGTGCCCTGCCGGGTGCCCGGGTTCGTGACCGCCGGCGCGGCCGCGGCGACGTCGAACGAGAAACTCGTGCTGCCAGGGATCTTGTTCGCATCCGTCGCGGTGACCTTGACCGTCGACACCGCCGCGATGGTGGGGGTGCCGCTGACCACCCCGGTCGAGGAGTTGATCGATACCCCGGGTGGCAGGCCGGTGGCCGACCACACGTACGGGGTCCGGCCGCCGGTCGCGGTAATCGTCTTGGACACCAGGGTGCCCTTGACCCCGGCCACCGTGCCCGGGTTCGCCACCGTCGCCGCGACACCGGTCACCCAGGTGAACGAGGCACTACCGGTCAGACTCGACCTGTCGCTCGCGGTCAGCTTCGCCGCGTACGTGCCGGCCACCGTCGGGGTACCCGACACCAGCCCGGTCGAGGAGTTGACACCGAGCCCCGGCGGCAACCCGGTCGCCGACCACGTGTACGGGGCGGTCCCACCCGAGGCGGCCGCTTGCAGCGAGGCGGGCAGGTTGACACCGCTGTACTGGCTGCCCGGATTGGTCACCACCGGCGAGGTCGCCGCAAAGGCGGGTGGGGAAACGATGAACGTGAGGAGCATCGACAGGGCGGCCAGCACGGCCACACTCACCAGACGACGCGACTTACCGCCGCGGCCCGCGGCAGCGGAACCAGGGGCGAGGAGCCGGGGAAGCACCATTCGAACAGGCCTTTCACAGGGAAAAAGACCATGCGAAATTACCGATTTGCACCCTCAATGCGGTTCCCTCGAACGCCCAGGACCCACAGCGTTGATCGGCCGACCGCCATCACCAGTCCGGACGAATCTGCCGCTCCGGCACGATGCCCAGGTAAAGCAAAGAGGCTGCCGTGTACTACATTCATAGATCTTTTGGTAGCGGGTCGCCTCTGCGTCGGTAGTGGCTGATTTTGGCTCTGGCTTGGTGGGCGCGACGCCATAGGTCTCGGGTTATCGTCGCGGCCCAGTCGAGGCAGTCGCGGGCGAGGGTGGTGGCGGCGAGCAGGCCGCGGATCGCGGCGAGGCTGTAGCCGATCAGCGGGCCGGGGCTGCCGGGCTGGTCGTCGTCGGGGTGGAGCTGGGGTCTTTTCCCAGGCCGGCGCGGGTGACGGCGAGGAAGGCGTGGGCGAGCATGCTGATGGTGACGTGGCGGTGCCAGGGGTCCCATTTGCGGACCTGGTAGGAGTCCAGGCCGAGTTGGTCCTTGCCGGCTTTGTTGTCGTCCTCGATGTTCCATCGCAGCCCGGCGGCGGTGATCATCGCGGTGATCGCGGTGCCAGCCGGGGCGTGGACCAGGAAGTACTCGATCTCGTAGATCCCGTCCGGATGTTTGGCGGTGACCGTCGGGGTGATCGCCCGGCGGATCAGCAGGGTCTGGGTGAACCCGGGTGCAGGTTGCTGGCCCTTGACCGTTACCGCGTGCGCGGCCCAGTCGTAGTAGCGCCGGCCCTTGCTGCCAGCGCCGGCCGAGCGTTGCTGCCACGCCTGCGGATCCGTGTCGGCGAGCAGCGCGTCGACCCGCGACGATCTGCCGCGGACGTCGAGAAGGCGCAGGTCGCGCGGGACTGCGAGGACATAGGCGACGGCCTGCTGATGGCAGAACGCGCGGAGCCCGGCGTCGCGTCCGTAACCGGAGTCGGCGACCAGCCACTTCCACGACAACGCCGGATCATCGGCCAGGACCGCCAGGGTCCGGGCCAGCATCGCGATCCCCAGCTGGGGCTTGGTCACCAAGCCCCGCCCGGACGGCACCCCGGCGTCCCGGCAGCGTTGCGGATCGTCGGTCCAGCAAGCCGGTAGATACAGCTCCCGGTCGATGAACGCGTGCCCGTGCAACGAGGCATACGACAGCATCACCATGCACTGGCAGTTCTCGACCTGACCGGTCGCCCCGCAGTGCTGCGGTGCCACCCCGACACTCTTGACGCCCTTCTTGATCGCCTGGGTGTCATCCAGAACCAACGCCCCACCCGGATCAGCCAGCCCGCCAAGGACATACCCGCGCAGCTGGTCACGCAGCTCGTCAGCACTCCACTTCGCCCCGTTGAGCAGATGCTCGAACGCCTGCGGCGTCGGCAACCCGGCGTACTCCGCCAGACCCCACGAATTCTTCTTCGCCACATCGGCCAGCAACGCCCGGACCATCAAAGTGAACGTCACCCGCGGCTCCGGACGCTTGAACAGACATCCCAGCCCGTCGGTCAGAAACCGAAGCTCCGCATCCCAACCAGCAAGATCCACAACCGTCACTGTCTCAGCCACGTGGAGTCAACGACCAACCCCGCCACCAGTCACGAAGATCTTGAAATGTAGTACCGGGACGCCTACTCCCGGACTCCGCAAAGCGAAAAGCATTCTACCGGCGAACCATTCCGAGTGTTCGGGGCTAAAATTCCTTCGAGCGGGTGCCCACCGTATCGCCCTTCAAGCAGCCACCCGCAGTCCTAGGCGCAAAAAAGGAGATTAGCCGACGGGCGCGGCCCTCCAGGCGATCCGAGCCCTAGCCGTGGCTGGCAAGGAGCCCGTCTGGATAGATGCCGGCCGCGCCGCGGGGCGCCGCCGCAGCAGACATTCGGATGGTAAGCGCCGACTTAGGTTATTCTGTGATATGCATCACTGGAAGCCGGATCCGGACATGAGCTTCAGGCGTGCACGCTCTTGCGTGCACGCCTGTTGGAACGGAAGTTTCCGCAGGTCAGACCAGGTAAATGCAAGATCAAAAGCGGACCCCACCCCTGTCCGCCGACTCGAGTTCAAGATCGCTCAGTGCAAACATGTGCAAACAAATTTCTTAGGCCGGTCCTCTGTGGACAGAGAACCGGCCCATTTTGCCTGCTCAGAAGGGTGGAGCTGAGGGGACTCGAACCCCTGACCCCCACACTGCCAGTGTGGCGTGCGATTGGTGCGGCGATGCTGCAGGTGTAGGGCTACGGGTTGCGGGCTGGGTGCATTGAGACCGCGGCCGATCGCTCGTCGGGAACCGAGTGTCCTTCCGCCTCGGGGGATCGTCGAGAAACAAGTCAACTCAGGGAGTGTCCACCAGGAATGGATGGATGCCTTCGGTCGAGGCTGGCTGGAACCAAGACTGCACGGACACGCTGCGCCAGACGTCGGCGTGCTGGTTCGCCTCGTCTTCAGCCTCGGGTCGGTAGAGAAACTCGAAATCCGTGTCGTCGAAGATTACGTCCTGGAATTGCGCACCAAGGTTCTTCGCCTGCTGGTCGTTGAGGACGCCGTGGTCGAGAAGGAGATCGGTGGTCCGCGCGACGATGACGTGCATGGCGAGAGCCTCCGCCACGCAGGCCGGGGGCCTCCATCGAGCAGCTGTTAGCCCCTTCGTTACCCCGACCGCTGCAATGAGGAACTTTCTCGCGAACCTACCGTCGTAGTGGTGAGCGAGCTGCGGCGGAAGTTCTTCCAGCGCGAGGAAGCTACCGTCGTGATCAGCGACGGTGCCGCCGACCTCCGCCAGGAGACGGATGTCGTCGAGTAGTTCGTCGATGAACATCGTGGACGCCAGCACCAGGGCGCCGGCGGTGACCAGAGCGGAAGCGTCCTCGTTGTCCGGGATATCGCAGCCCCGAAGTTCGACGTCGCCGATCAGCGATCCGTAACGCTTCGCATCGGCCCGCCACTCGCTCTCCTCAGTCTCGTAACCGCTTGCAGGTGAACTGTTCATCGCGCGTCCTACCTTTCCCTTCCGTAGGCCGGCGGCTCTAGGGGCCTGTCGACCCCGCCTACCACCGAGACGTTCACGTCGGCCGTTCTAGCGGCTGCAGAAGAATTGACCCCACAGGTGCACATGCCTTTGGTCAGGGCGGACATCCCCTCAAGGCTTCGACCAGCCGCCGCTCGGAACAGCAACACGCGGAATTGCCGTGTGTCCGTAGGCTCATGGTCGTCGCTCAAGCGCGCTTGGCGGAAGATGACGGAGGGTGACGGGGGTTGACGGGGTAGGTGGGGGAGCGGCGACCGAAACGTCGCTGGACGCCCCAGCGACGATCACCCCGACGAGTGAACAAAGTCGCCGAGCGCGGATCCCAGCCCACTGGGCAGGCAGGTCGTCAGGGATTGACACCGCCCGTCAGGCGATGACGAGGTCCGTCACCTTCCTCGCGACCGCATTCCCATGCTGGGCTGATGAGATGAGACCCGCCTCGGCGACTGCGATGTGCCATGTACGTCCGGTGCGCGCCGATCGCTCACAGGTGCTGCAGTCCACCATGGCCGGCGGCTCGCTGACATTGCGGGCCATCCCGAGGCTGCCTGTGGTGACGACGGATGGACGCGGAACATGACCAGTGGGTGGCTCGCGCCGCGCGGACGACCTGAATCAGAAGCCAGACAGCCGAGGGCCGGCAGTTCATCGCGCGAACCCGGGCTCCCGGTGCCCCGGTTGCCCCAACGTACGCGAGACGCTGCTGTCTCCTATACGGTTACCACGGTCGGGCATAACGGACGACTCGCCGACCGGTCTCTGCTCAAGAACCTGCATTGGGCTCCGGGGCAGCGACTATCGCTCGACGCCTCCATCGACACCATCACCGTGTACGCCGTTCCCGCCGGTGATCATGCGATCACAGGCGACGGATTCCTGATGCTGCCCGCCGCCGTCCGCCATCGCTGCGATATCGGCTACCGGGACCAAGTGCTCGTCGCCGCCTACCCCAACCATGACCGACTCGTCGTCTGGACGCTCTCCGCAGTCGACCACATGGTCGCAAGCCGAATCCCGGACCACCGCGGCAGGACGGCCGATGGCTATCTCAGCTGACCCCGAGCTGGCCGCCGCCCGCCTGCTGCTGTCCCGGCTCGGGTTACGACCCGAGCAGCTACTCGAAGGCGCGCCACCAGCAGAAGCCGTCCCTACCTTCGACGAGTACATCGACCGGGTCTCCGATGCGGTCAACGACGGAACACGACGCGCCTACAGCACCTACTGGGAGAAGATCCGCGCCGCCTGGGGGACACGACGCCTCGACGAACCCACCGCCACCGAAGTCAACACCCTGGCCCAGCGCGTCAAAGACGACGCGCTCGTGCGAAGCAACTCACGCGGCGGCCGCAGCGCCGCCGAACACCTCATCTCCGCCATGCGCTGCCTCTACAAGCACGCTGAAGCCGACCGCCTCATCAGCGCGGCCAATAACCCAGCGATCCGCGTGCCCAAACCACGCCGGCTCGCCAGCAACCGCCACAGCCTCCCCGACCACCAACTCACCGAAATCTTTCGCATCGCCACCACCACCGGCGACGACCCCGACCTCGACGGCCTGATCCTGCGCCTGCACCTGGAGACCGCATGCCGCAGAGCCGGAGCCCTCGCACTCACCAAAGCCGACCTCGACCCCGAACAGTCCCTGATTCACCTTCACGAGAAGGGTGAAACCGACCGCTGGCAGCCCGTCTCGCCGACCCTCATGCGCGCACTGCTCGACCACTTCGCCCACCGCGGCGGCCAGCATCCTGAGGACAAGATCCTGCGCTACCGCCGCGGACGCCCGATCACGCATCGGCGATACGACTACCTGTGGCAACGACTCGGGAAACACCTGCGCTGGGTCGCCGTGCAACAGGTCAGCACCCACTGGCTACGCCACACCACCCTCACCTGGGTGGAACGCCGCTTCGGCTACGCCGTCGCCCGCGCCTACGCCGGCCACGAAGACGGCCGCAGCATAGGCACTACCGCCACCTACGTCCGCGCCCAGATCTACGAGATCGCCCTCGCCCTGTCCACCCTCACCGGCGAACCGCACCCGCTCGCCCTGCCCGCCATGACGAGCTCACCGGACACCCTCACGTACTGGCGACACCACGAAACGGCCGGGCCGGAGCTTCCCGCCGGAAACCCCGGCCCATCCATCACCAACGCCTGACACGCCCGATCCGAGCTACGACCCGGCGGCACACAGCGGATGCGGCTCACCCGTCAACGCAGACAGCGCCGCCGCCAGCTCGGTCATGCTCGCCTTCGTGTAGACGGCGATCGTCCCCACGTCACCGCCGCCGCTCTCCGAATGCCCCGCGTACGCCCGTGCCACCGCAGCACCGAAGTTTCGTTCCACCCACGTCAACGTGGTGTGCCGCAGCCAGTGGGTGCTGATCTGCTGCACCGCCACCCACGTCAGCGCCAGACCGATCCGCACCCATAGATGGTCGTACCGCCGGTACGTGATCGGGCCGCGCCCGCGCCGATACCGCAGCAACTGACCATCCGACGCGGCCCCGCGCTCCACCGCATGCGACACCAGGTGCGACATCAGGGTTGGCGAAACGGGCTGCCACCGAAACGTGCCGCCCTTCTCCCGCAGCATGATCAAGCACTGCTCGACGTCCAAATCCATCGGCCGCAAACCCAGCGCGCCGCCACGGCGGCACGCCGTCTCGATGTGCAGCCGGATGATCAGGCCGTCCAGCGCCGGGTCGTCACCGCCGCCGACCGCCACTTCGTTGATCTCCGCCAGACGAGCGTCCGGTAGCGCCCGCCGTGTACTCACCAGACGCTTCGGCTTCGCCACCTTCAACGCCGGGTTCTCCGCCTCGCTCAGATACCCGTCCGCCTCCGCCCGCCGATACAGGCACCGCAGCGCCGAAATCGCGTTCTCCGCGGCGCTGCGCCCGCCGCGCGAGTTTCGGCGCTGCACGGCATCGGCCTTGATGTCGGCCACGAGGCTGCGCACATCGGACGCATTCACCTGATCGATGCCCCGCGACCCCCACCGCGCCACGACCCGATCGAAATACGTTCCGTAACAGCGCAAAGTCCCGGTGCTGATCGAAGCGCGCACGATGGGCACGTACTCCGCGAACGTCGGTGCTGCTGGCCGGGGCGGCCCGGCCTCCAGCAGATCGCTCGGCGAGATACCCATTCGTTCCAGCAGCAGCCGAGCCGCCTCGAGCCCTGCCGAATCGAGCGATGCTCTATTCATCGGCTCTCACCCTCAAGGGCCTCGGCGTAGACGCGCTCCACGACCTCGTCCAGCGCCGCGGGAGCGTGAACGACCAGCAGGCCACCGTCGGGATAGGCCGCGAGCAACAGCCGGTCACCGGTGTGGAGCCGGCAGAAGTTCCGGGCCGCGGCGGGCAGATGAAAACGTCCCAGCTTGTTGAGCCCGAACAGCCCGTGCTCGTCGGCGGCGACCAGAATCAGATTCGCACTCTGGCGAATGTCGAGCCGGACATCGGCAACCCAGCCGAGCGCACCGAAGACCTTGTTATCGGCGAGCCGGCCGTTGTGGCCCAACGTCGTCAGCCCGTAGACCGCGGTGCCTTTACGCCTTTCCGTCAGCTTGATCAACGGGAGCGGCGGCCGCCGCATCGGCGCCGCCGGAGCCTGCCAGCGAGCTGCCTCTGCCTTGCCAGGCGGTATCAGCGAGGGGATGACGGCGGCGGAGAGGGCGTCAGCCACGGCAACCACCGCCAGACCCGGCTGACCGGTTTTGACCATGCGGTAGATGCTCAAAAGGCGGGTTCAAGGATGCTTGAACCCGCCTACGTCGGATAGTGCACGAGTGCACCAGGATTGTGTCCGGAGGGGGACTCGAACACGTGTACGACGCATCTGTGCGCAGATTGAGTGCGCATGCGTGAACTATAGCAGGCCGTCCCTGGTGGATGGACTAAGGCTCATCTCGTTGCGCTGCAGCGGTTGCAGGTCCGCGCAGACACCTCGACATCCCTTGTGGAGCGGATTCGCCGGCGTACGTGTCCGCTACCGCCGGCCGGCCGGCCTGACCCGCCTCGCAGCCGGTCTCGATCGATGCCCGACGGCCGCCTCGCCTCGCCATCAGCGGAAGGTCGAAGTGGTGAGCCCGCTGGTCCCGGTATGTCTCCATCACCGATCCCAGGGTGCGCAGTCGACACCTTAGGTTTTCGCCGAACGGCAGCGAGGACTCGACCGGCGCGCCGAGCTGGGCGGTGAGCTGACCCGTTGTTGCACTGAGCAGAGTGGAGGGGTCCCGCGCATCCGGCAAATCACAGCTTCGCGCCCCAGACGTACAGATCGGAGCCCGACCCGACGACGGCGGATCGGGCCGTGTTGAGCAAGGCCTCCAGCAAGCTCATGCGCAGGACGCCGTGGCTGTGGTCCAGGCCTCGTTCACGCTCGTTGCGCACCTGGGCGTGCAGCAGTTCGCTGACGTGTGGCTGGATGATGACGACGTGGTTGGGGTCGACCGATCGCCGGTAGCTGAGCATTTCCAGGAATTCCGAACGATCTGGTACGCGCCGCCCGCTGGTCCAACAGGCGGGGTGCTCGATGCGCGGGTTCTCCAATGCCGTACGCAGGGCGTCTGGTGAGAGGTAGCGGGAGTTCTTCGCTGCCTGGCTGGCGACCACTTCGTAGGGACCGACGGCGACTTGCCGCCTGATCCCGGTTGAGTCGGCTCCCTTGACGTGGATCAAGCTCAGCTTGGCGTCAGGTTCGTCGGAGAGGTGGACGAAGTCAGCGATCTCACCGCTTCCATCGTCGCAGATCAGCCATCCGTTGCTGAAGTGTCTCACCACCCAACCGAACAGAGAGTTGTCGCCTGGCTGCGCGGTCGCGTCATGGATGGCCTGGTCTCCCTTGACGGCTGGTTTCTCGCAGTCGATGGCGAAGTCGGCGAAGTCGAAGAATTCCCAGTTTGGGAAAGGCAGGATGCGGAGTTCCCGCTTCCACAGGGACCTGTCGACGACGGTGTGTCCGGACTCGTAGTAAATAGTGAGTAGCTCGTTGCCATGCGCGTTCAACGCCTCGAGGATCCGACGGACCGGTGGGCCGTTGGTGGGCTCCCCGCGGAAGCCGAAGCTGTACGACGCGGTCCCGTGTTTCTCGACCAGCTGGCCGCCGATAGCCCCGTCCAGTGAGCCGTCGAGGCCGACATGCAGGGTGAAGTTGGGGGAACTCGAGGAGCCGTCGACGCTGATGCCGGCTTCCGACAACAGGGTGGCCGACTCGAGGATCTCTATCCCGTTGGCGATGCCCGGCGCGATGCTGTCGGGATCGAGCAGTGAGAGATCGAAGGCGCCGAAGACGGCATCAAAATCCTGTTCGCGGCGGGCGAGCAGCGGAAAGGGCTGCGCCACGGAGATGCCCTTGTCCAGGATGCCGTCCACCAGGATCAGCGCGTCGTTCGCCTTGGCCAGGAAGTCGACTGCTCCGTCGGTTGGCGATGACCAGATCTGAGAGTTCCTCGGCGTCGTGCCGAGTATTCCTGTGAGCGCGCCCAGGCCCAGGTCGGTCGGCAGCATCGTTCTGGCTGATCCCATGGCGAACGACGAGTCCTCGTGCGGCAGCAGGGCGTCCTCGAGGCGGCGGCCACTGAGGTTCTTGCTGTCGGCCTTGGTGGTGCGCCTGGCGTGGGTGCCGCGTAGCCACAGCCCCTTGGTGTCGCCTCGGATGAAAGCGGCGTGCATGACGCCTTCGCTGATGCGCCGGAATGGCGGTGGTGGCCTCCGGTCCAGCCACGACTGGATCGAATCTTTCAGCGAGGACAGGTCGGTATGTATCGCCACCAGCTTGTTGCGCCGCAACGCGACGACGATCTTGTATTCGATGTTCCGGTAGGCCGACGACTCCGGGGCCCAGCCGGGTTCCTGATCGCAGCGAATGATGAGTGCGTCGAGGTCGTAGGCCGGGTTCGTCAGCCATTCAACGCCGTCGGTCGAGTAAAAGTCGTCGCCGATGCCGGAGGCGGCGAGGCTTCGCTGTCCGGCTCTGCTCTTGAGGCCCTTTTTGCCGAGCTCCTCGATCAGCCGACGGAAGCCCAGTCGTGGATCATCCAGGGTGATCTCGAGAATGGTCAGGGACAGGTAGGGATGCGCCGACGCGAACGGCACGGCTTGCGGAGTCGCATCAACGCCTCCCATGCCACGGATCGTAATTTCCACGCTACTCGGTGTCCATAGTGGCACGGTTTGGAACATTTGTTCGATCCGTCGTTGGCTGCCGCAGTCGAGCATTGCGCTACCGGCGTTACGCGCACCGACGGCTTGATCGACTCAGCACGCAGGGATCTCTACCCCGAGACCAGCCCGGATCGCCGAAACGGCCGTCAGCCTCTCGCCGCTGTGGTGGCGAGGCCGCTAGGCAACTTGACGCCAGAGCGCGGCGGCGCCGGCCGCCCCGTAATCAAGGAATAGGTGACCCAGCCAGCTCCTGCCTCCGTGGCATGCGGTCTCCATCTCGACCATGCCTGGCATCCGGGCGGCACTGCCATGTCGCGGCCGTTCTTCGCGCGCGCTCGTCCTGCGCCTGAGGTCGCGGTTGTTCAATCGAAGCTGGCGGGGTCCACGAACGTGTCCGTCGTCCGCAGGTATGGCACGGTGCGAGTCCATTTCCCAAGCAGCGTGGCGAAGCCGTCGTCGTCGGTCGCGGGTGCCGTCCCGAGCGTGCGCACGCCGGATCCGTCGACGTGTTCCTTGATGACCAAGGGGGTGAACGGATCGTCTGCCCACTCGCCGCGTCGTTTCTGTTGGGGGTGCACGTAGAACACCCGCATTGGTTGCTCGTCGAGCGGGTCGCCGAAGACCAGGTGCGCTTCCAAAGGATCGTGTTCCGCTGTGGCCCGGCCGCCGGACGCGATGCACGCCGCGACAAGCTGCTCGATACGGACGAGTTGCTCGCGGCAGCCCCATCGCCGTGCCGGGCTCTGCTCAGGCCCCCACGCCCGGGTGATCCAGCTTGCGGCGCCTTCGGGCAGCGGCCCGTCCTCGCCGGTGCGTGTTGATCGGCCGACCTCGCACATCTGCCAGACGCGGGAGTCAGCGGCCGGGTCTTTGCCGTGTGGGAGCGTACGCAGCGCTTCGGTACGGGCGGCAGCGTCAGTGACGAGCTCGTCGGCGATGGTCAGGCGCTGTGCGCGCGAGAGGGTGCTGAGCATCCCGGGGGCTTCGAAGTTCAGGAGCCGTTCGATGCCGGTGTGGCTCGGTTCCGTGCGGTGCCGGCACCCGTCGACGGCATTCACGGGCACCGGGCTGATGGTCTCCTGCGGCTGACGTAGCTGCGCCACAAGACGACCGATCGCTTCCTCGATGGTTGGGTGGCTATCAAGGAAGGCGGCCGCCTCCCACACATACTCGGAAAGTCCGGTCATCATCGCAGCCAGCCGCTGGGCCTGAATGCAGTCGTCCAGGGTAGTAACTTTCGCGCTCTGGTCGCAGGAGTCACCCGACCAGGTCGCGACCACGATCGTTCGTGGGCCGTTGGGGAGCACGCTGTAGCTCGTCATGTGTGAAGCCCTCCCGGGCAGGGGGTGCCGCTGGGCTCCCGCGCGCACGCGCGACCGAACCCCGGGCGAAGTCAAGGATGATCTGGTAGCTCCGCAGCACCACTGCAGCGCCGATCCGTGAGAGACACCCTCACACACAGGCCATCAGTTCGGCAAGCGCGCCGCCCAGCCCGAATGGCTCGATCACCCCCGCTCGAGATGCGGGCTGTCGTCCCCAGCAAACCGGGCAGCTCCCGGTACGAGCGGCGCTCTATGGCGCCCGCGGCAGCCAGCCGTCGTCACGTGCGGCCTCAAGCTGGGCGCGGGTGAGGACGGTTCCCTTGGGCAGGCTGACCTTGAAGAGCCGCTCAAGGCCTTCCGGTGCTCCGTTCGCGTCATCGGCCGCACGTGACGTGACGTCGTCAAGCAGCCTGTGCAGCAGTAGCGCGAGAGCACCCGGACCGTTGCCGGAATATCCCCAGCTGATGCCCCATCGGGGATCTTGTGGCGCCGGATACACGACGCCGTCGGCCGTCCGGACCCAGATCGGGTCGTCGAGGACCAGCTCGGCCAGCGGCGCCAGCGCGGGAAGCCATTGGCTGACGGCGACCCGAACCCGGAGGCCGTCCTGGTTCGCCACCCGGACTGCCGGCGCGTCGGTGGCCGGGTCCACGAGTGTCTCCGCGTCGGTTGGCGCATCGAGGAACCGAAACGCGGCCGTACGTGCGGCCGGTTCTAGCCGGGCGATGACCTCGTCGCTGATGGGGTCGCCGGGTAGGAGTTCGACCGACGTGCCGAACGGGCAGTCCCTTCCGCCGTCCCAGCGGACGAGTTGTTCCACGCACGCGTCGGCGAGCAGGTCGGCTCGCCCGAGGATCTCCAGCCAGCCCGCTCGGCGCATCGTTTCTGCCAGATCGTCAGAGTGGGGACGGGGCACTGGTATCGGTCGCGCACCGATCACGACCGCGCTGCCGGGCGTCATGCTCTCGACGCTGGAGATCATTTGAGCGGCGGCCTGGGATTCGCGCCAGGTCACCGTCCGGAAAAGTCTCATCAGCACCTGCGCGGCTGGATGATCGCGGTCGTAGAGCGCGGCCAGCCGCAACAGCACATCAAGATCCATTTCGGGATCGACGGCCAACGCCTGCACCGTCGCCCGGCCTGGCTGCCACGCGTCGATGAGCTTGCGCTGCTGCAGCGGAATGGGCCAGTACGGCAACGGTTGACCCAGCGCTTCGGCCAGTTCGTCCCAGGTGACCTCGGGTGGATCGGCGACGCCCGGGATCGACACCGGCTGGAGGGCCGGTCCACCGATGCCGAAGTGCGGCATGGCTCTCAGGGCGGCTCCAACGCCGAGGTTGCGTAGTTCCTCGCCGAGTTCACCGTCGGGGGTGGGTGGTCCGTCGTAGGTGTTCCACGCGATCGCGATGATCCCCGCGACAGACTTCCAGCGTTGCACGGCAAGTCCGTTGATCCGCGTAGTCCCCAGATACTCAGCCGGCCTGCCGGACCGGGCCCGGCGAGACTCGTGACGCTCAGCGAAATCGAAGTCATCGCTCATGACGTCACAGTGCCAACGTTCGCAGCGAAGATGGGTCCGCCGCACAGCTTTGGCGACTGGACGACAGAACCGCCTCGACACCTTGCGCACACAGAGTCAGTCGGGCAGGGCGTACGCGGAGCCGGCTCCGCGGAGGGTGTCACCATCGATGACTCAGCCGCCCTCCTGCGTATTCGTGTTGCTCACCACCGTCTCGCTGTTCGTGCCGATGGGCTGCTTCGGATGGAGGCGCCGATTCGCCGGCACGAGTGAGCGTCGCCTTGAGATCGGCCGGCTTTATCGACTAGGTAGCGCCCTACCCCAGGCGCCCAGGCGCGAGCCACCGACGGGGCCGCCTACCCGCAGAACGCCCTCGCGGTCGAGGCGGCCAGCATCACGTCTGCGACGAGGTCGGCGTCACGGGGCGTTCCGCTCGCTCAGCCGTCAGCGTCGCTCGAGCATGCGCTCCGCTGGTGCACAGCTGCCGGGGTGCTGTGGGCGCTGTGGGTGCCAGCGAAGCGTGGTAGTCGCGAGTCCGGCCATGCAATCGGCGTGAACGCTGACGTGCGGCAGGCCCTGCGGCCGGCCTCGACCGGCAGGCTTGCCCCTGCGGTTCCGCAAGCAGATCCCGAGGCTGGGAACTCCCGTCCCCATCGAGACTCAGAACACTCCGGCTTCGGGCAGGGTGCCGCCGGGGGGGTGAACTGCGTAAAGAACAGTTTGTCTGGCGAGCCGCCGAGGTCGGCGCAGCGAACTGATAAATGAATTGTCCTGAGGCGCGCATGGCGCACAAATCAGGGGCTTGCGGGAATACGGTTTTGCGTTTCCCCGGTTCGTTCCCGACGCGTGGCGCTATCAGATCCGATGACCGGAGGTTGATTTGGCGAGCCCCGTCGGCATTGATCAGGAAATCAGGATCGCAGACACTTGCCCGCTTGACAACACAGCTCGGTCACTTGACCTGCTCGACAAGGACGCACGAACCCTCTTGGAGGAGGAAGCGCTGCTTCGAGAGCTGCGTGAGGATCCTGCGGCACGGGATGCGGCCGAGTGCGCGCATGTCTGGCCGGACGAGTTGGAACCTGCGACGCAGTGTCTGCACTGTGGTCTCGCGTACGAGGCGTGGACCACGCAGTGTTGACGGTCATCTCTCCGAGGATCAGCGACCCGGATCACGGAGGACATCAAGGCGGCCGCCTTCCGATGGCCGGCTGACGAGCCCGGTCACCGACCTGGCGTTGTTCAGTTACCCGAGAAGTGGAATCGGAAAATCGCCGGTTATACACCATTCGACAACGGTCGTTGTTGATGATGGTGCGTGCAGGTGGCCTTTTATGTCGGACCCTTCTTCTAGGGTGGCAAGCACGCTCAACGGCGGCGGCGGCGCGGCTTGTACAAGATCGCACCGAGTTGATCCATCGGCACGGGAGGAACATACGTAGACAATGGCCGACATCATCGGGGAATTCGCCCGCGTCGCTGGGGCTTTCGACCAGCCCACTCTCACGCTGCTACACAAGAGCCAGGCGAGGGTAGTGATCACGATTTTCCGCAGCGTGTTCACTCGCGACAGCCGCACCGTCGCGTCGGCGCGGCTGCACAGCCAGGTCGAGGTTTACCTCGATCAGCTGCGGGCCGCCGGCGTGACCGATGTGCCGGCGGGATCCGGACGGGACCTTTGCCTGCGGTGGATGCGAGGGCAGTGGCTGGTCCGCAGCACGCAGGACGACGGCACTGAGGTGTACACGCTGACCAGCCATGCACAGGACGCTCTGGGCCTGGTCACGAGTCTGACCCGGGAGCGGGCGAGCCGCAGCGAGCACCGCATCGCCACCATCGTCAACGCGGTACGCCGGTTCAACAGCGAAGCCAACCCGGAGCGCAGCGCCCGGGTCGACATCCTCAACAGTGAGATCGACCGGCTCGTACAGGAGCGGGACCGCCTCATGGCAGGCGGTGACCTGCCCGAGGTGTCCGCGGACTACATGCTCGAGGGCTATGGGGAGCTGCTACAGCTCATCGCGGCGCTGCCGAGTGACTTCGCCCGCGTCGAGGAGGCGTTCGTCAGTCTGCGTTCGCAGATCCTGGCCTCGTTCCGGGCCGAGGACCGCCCTGCGGGCGTGGTCATCGACGACTACCTGCATCGCACGGATTCGTTGATGACCGCAACGGCCGAGGGGCGCGCCTTCGAGGGGGCATTCACTCTCCTACGTGACGACGAGCTGTTGCTGCAACTGCGCGAGGACCTGTCGGCGTTGCTGGCGCACCCGTTGGCGCAGGACATCCTCAGTGATGCCGACCGTCGTGACCTGCGGGGCACCGTCGGTCTCGTCCGCCGCGGCATCGACGATGTCCTCGCCCGCCGCAACCGCGTCAGCGCGACCCTGCGGGAGTACATCCAAACCCACAACACCGTCCGGGATCGCGAGCTCGACAGCACCCTGCGTCACCTGGATATGGAGTTGTCGCGGTGGATGACGGTGGCCGGCCCTCGCAGCAGCGTGCCGCTGCCGCTGTTGCCGGCACGCATAGACATGCCGCACCTGCGCGAGCGGTTCCATCGCCCAGAGGACGAGTCTGGCCCGGCACCGCTTCGTGATGTGACCGCGGACCGGCCGGACGACTTGTCGCTCGAGGAGTTGCTGGCCCAGGGCGGCCCGTCGCTGGAACTGCTCAAGGCGGCACTACAGGCGTCCCTGGCCAGTGACGACCCGCCCAGGTCGTTGGGGGCGCTGTTCGACACGCTGGCGCCGGATCTGCGCCGGCCGGTGGAAGTGCTGGGGTTGCTTCATTTGGCGACCAACATCGACGGTCTCCACAGGATCGACGACGATCGCGAGCTGTACCGCACGATCCGACGCGACGGGTCCGAACGGACTCTGCACGTGCCCTTGATCCTGTCCGCACAGCGTCAGCCGACAGGACTTAGCGAAGAAGTGGCCTGATTTCATGACCCGGATCGGAGCATGGTGAGCATTGACGACACTTTCTTCCCCGGTGGGACAGCCGGCCCTGACCAAGGTTGGGAGGATCCCGACCGGGAGCTGAGCAGCAGCTTGGCGCTGTTCGAGGGCGACGAGGGAGCGCTTGACCTGGCGCAGCGGCGGGCGCTGGTCGCCCTGCTGAAGCAGCGGTTCATCACCGCGCACAGCCATCCCCGGGAGTGGCGGACGCTGACGGCCAATCCGCGGCTGTTCCGGTCGCGGCTCAACGACGTGTTCCTCGACCTGCATCTGGACGTGGACCGGGAGGTCGCCTACAAGCGGCCGGCGGTTCCGGAAGATGGGGGCCGGTTCCCTACGCTGCTGTATGACACGGCGTGGAGCCGCGAAGAGACCATTCTGATGGTGTACCTGCGTACCCGAAGCCGTTCCGAGGAAGCCGCTGGCGCCTCACGCACCTTCGTCGACCGGCAGGACCTCCTGGAGTACGTGGCTTCGCTACGGCCCGCGCATGCCACCGATCAGGCCGGCGATGCCCGGCGCGCCATCAAGGCGATCGAAGGGCTCAACCGGGCCGGGCTGCTGGTCGGGCTGAGCACAGCAGAGCGATTCGAGGTCAGCCCGGCCATCGATGTCGTGCTGCCGTTGGAGCGACTGCAGGAGCTGCTGCGTTGGCTGCGGTCGCAGAACGACACGGGGAAGCCGGATTTCAGCGACGAAGACAACGTCGACATCGACGGCGAAGGTGATCTGTGAGCATCGACGACAACGCACTGATCCCGGCATCGGCGTTCCCCCAACCGGCGCCGTTACCGGCTGATGGTCTTGTACGTCAGCCGGTATTTTCGCCGGCGCCGCTGCTGTATGTCTCCGGCGCCACCGAAGGCACTCTGCAGTGGAAGGCGGAAACCTTCCAGCTGGTCAACTGGGGCGGCTTTGAAGGCCGGGTCCGTTTCGACTTCCACCCCGGCGCAACATTGGTCTCCGGCGCTTCGGGCACGGGAAAGAGCACGCTGCTCGATGCGTACATCGCCTTGATGATGCCGTCGGACACCCCGTTCAACGGCGCCTCCAACGATGCGGTCGCCGGACGAGCACGCAGCGCTGAGCAGCGCAACCTGCTGTCGTACCTGCGCGGCCAGACCGACACCACCGCCGACGAGCACGGCCGAGAACGGCCCAAGGTGCTGCGCGGGGACGGGCGCTCCACCTGGGGTGCGGTCGGCATGACGTTCATCGACGACCACGGCAACCGGTTCACCGCCCTGCGGGTGTACTACGCTCCCGCCCGCGCCACCCAGGCCGGCGACATCGTCATGCGGATGGCGAGCTGCGATGGCGCGTTCGACCTCGCCGACCTCGCCGAGCACACCGCAACGCAGTTCGCGCCGAAGGCACTCAAGGCCGCGTTTCCGCGGCTGCTGACCCATGACAGTTATGCGGCGTTCGCGACCCGGTTGCACACCCGGCTCGGCATCGGCGCGAACGGCGACGGGGCGAAAGCGCTCCGGCTGCTCGTGCGTATCCAGTCCGGCCATCAGATCCGCACCGTGGACGAGTTGTACAAGGAGATGGTCCTCGAGCGGCCTGCCACATACGCGGCAGCAGACCGGGCCATCAACCACTTCAACGATCTCGAAGTGTCCTACCTTGCGATGCAAACCGAGCAGCAGAAGGCCGACCTCCTCGGTCCCATCACCGGCAAGCACCAGCAGCTGACAGCTGCCCGCGCGACAATCAAGCAGATCGACGGGTTCGGCCTCTCCTCGGCCGGGGACACGCCGGTCATGCTGTGGAGCCTGCTGCGTCAGGCGACACTGCTGGACAAGGCAATCGCCGACAACGGGACGGACCGGGAACGCACCGACGGGAAGTTGTCGCAGGCCGCATCCGCCGAAACCCTGCTGAATAACGAACTGTCCGCAACTCAGGCCGCGCATCGCCAAGCCGGCGGCGAGCGGCTGGAAGAGCTCGCCACCCAGATCGACCAGACACGGTCACGCCGCGATGAACGGCGCGGCCGGCGCCAGATGCTTGCCGAGGACATCGCCTACCTGCAGGAGCCGCTGGTCGACAAGACCACCTTCGAACGACTTAGGGCCGCCGGAACCACCTTCCTGGCGGACTATCCCGGCGCCTCGCAGGCGTTGCTCGACCGCCGTGAAGCCCTGGCCACCGCATCATTTCCGATGCTCGAGCGGCGGCGGCTGATAACCGAAGAACGCACGTCGCTGTCAGGCCGGGCCGGGAGGGTGCCGAAATTCCTCGACGACCTGCGCCAGGCCGTGGCGCGGGCCAGCGGCCTGCCGGTGGCCGACCTGCCGTTCCTGGCCGAACTGATCGACGTCGCCCCCGAAGACGCCCGCTGGCGACTGGCCGTCGAGACGGTGCTCGGCGCCAGTGCCCGGATTCTGCTCGTGCCCGAGGACCGGCTCGAGGACTTCTCTGAGGCTATCGATCCGCTGCGTCTACAGGGCCGGCTGACGTTCGAAGGGGTGCCGCTCGGACAGCCGGGGTACGCAGACCACGAACCGGGCCGGATCGCCGCAAAGCTGCAGTTCAAAGACTCTCCGTTCGCTGGCTGGGTGCGCCGGCATGTTTCCGAGCCCGGCCGCAATGCTTACTGCGTCGAGTCCTCCGACCAGCTGGGCGGCAAAGGGTATCGAGTCACTCCCGCTGGGCAGACGCGGTACGGCAGTCGCGGAAGCCATGGCCGCAACGAACAGTCGTACATCATCGGCTTCAGCAACGAGGACACGATCGCTGCGATCGACCGCGAGCTGGCCGACATCAACAAGGCTCTGCTGGGCATCGACGAAGACCGTAAAGGGATCGACGCTGAACGCACCGACCTGGACCGGCGCCGCGGCGCCTATGAGGCCCTGCTGCGAGCAACCTGGGATGACCTCGATGTGGAAAGCCTCGACGACCACCTCGCCAAACTCGAGGCACTGCACCAGGAGATCCTCGAATCCAACGACCGCCTGCAGGCACTCGAAAAGCGCATCGGCGAACTCACCGACGAGCTCCGAGCACAGCAGGAGACGGTGTTCGGGCTCAACCAGACGGTCAAAGCTCTGAAAGAGGCGAACGGAAGGCTGATCGAGCAGCAAGACGATGTGAACGCCGAGCTGGCGCGGCTCGGGCGCGAACAACACGTGACGCTGTCCGAGACGCAGACCGCGGCGCTCGATGCCCACTTCGTCGCTGCGGTCGCCCCCGGCGACCCCGGCGACCTCGAGCAGTTCGACACGAACTTGGCGCGCCTTCAACGACGCCTGACGGCGGCGTTCGAGACCGCCAGGGCGCAGGCGCAGAACGCCGAAGCCGAGTTGGAGCGGATCTTCGCCGCCTACCAGATGACGTTCGAAGACCCCAACCTTGGGCGGACCAGCGCCTCTTATCCGGACTACGCGCTGATCCTGGAAACGATCCTCACGACCGGCTTGCATGAGCGGCGCACCGAGTGGCGTCAACGGCTGATGAAATGGAGCGGCGAGGACCTCGTCCCGCTCTCCGGCGCGATGGAATCATCAGTGCAGGACATCGAGGACCGGCTCGACCCGATCAACGACATCCTCCACGGTCTGCCGTTCGGCGCGAACCGGGACCGCCTACGTATCCGGCTGCGCCGCCTGACACCCGAGCTCATCACCCGCTTCCGCCGGCAACTGCGAACGCTGTCATCCGGCGCCACCCGGGAGTTGTCCGAAGACCAGCTGGAGCACCGGTTTCGTGAGCTGCAACAGTTCATGGGCCGTATGCGGCGCCGCGACGACCCGCGAGCGGTCCCCGACCTCAGCGAACGCGACCGGCTGCTGGACGTACGCCGCCACGTCGAGGTAACCGCCGAACGGTACGACGCCGACGGGCAACTGTTGAGCACCCACGCTTCACTCGGCGGCAAGAGCGGCGGCGAAAGCCAGGAACTTGTCGCGTTCATCGTCGGCGCGGCCCTGCGTTTCCGGCTCGGTGACGAGCTACGCGTCCGCCCCCGGTTCGCGCCGGTCTTCCTCGACGAGGGATTCGTCAAATCCGACGCCGAGTTCGCAGGCCGTGCCGTCCGCGCGTGGAAAGGCCTGGGCTTCCAACTCATCGTCGGTGCACCGCTGGACAAGGTGACAGCACTCGAACCCCACATGGACGAACTGCTGGCCATCACCAAGAACACGACCACACACTTTTCGTTCGTGGCACGAATCAGCGACGGCAGAGACGCAGATCGTCCGGAAACGCCGGGCTATGCCAGTTGCCCTCCCCTGGACAACGGCTGGCCGAAAAACTCCGGCGAGACGGCTGGATATGACTACTCCGCTACGGGGCACGAATGAAATCCATCGAGCAGGTCCTCGCCGACGTAGAACGTCGCCTCACCCGGACCTGGGCCACGACTCTCACAGCGGAAATCTCCGTGACCACCGAGCCGACTTTGGCTCCGCTCGCAGCCCCACATTCCGCCCTGGCTATAGAAGGGTCAGCCGATACCGGCGATTCGACAGCCGGTTCCCCTGCAGTGCCGGCGGAAAGCCGACCCGACCCATCTGACACTGATGGCGCATGGCCGCACCCTTTCCCCCTTGGGCAACCCGCCGCCACTACGCTCACCGCTGACTTCTCCGCCGCGACAGCGTGGTCCCAGCGGTGGCGAACCTGGAGCGCCGGTCACGCAACAACGCTGAAGACGCGCACGCGACGGGTTATGGGCACCAACCAGGAACTCCCCACACACCTGGTCATCGCTGATGTCGACGCGGCAGCACAACTGTGCGGAGGCGACTGGCCTCAACGGCTCACCCGCGGCCGGCGACGCGCCAACGAACTCTCGACCCGGTTCCCCCATCTACTCAGCACCGGCGTGCTGGTTTCCACGGTGGCCGCGGTCGACAGGCTGAGTGACGTCGACTTCGACTTGCTCGGCCGCGCCGGCGAATGGTTCGCCTGCAACGACGCGACCGGATTGACGCCGCGCCAGGTACCTATCGAAGGACTACACGCGAAGTGGCTCAACACGCGCCACGAGCTGGTCCGCCGCCTCAGCCGCCGCGACGATCTCGGACTCCTGCCGCCGCACCCCCCGCGTGTGCACTTCACCTACCTCGATCCGGCCCATCGGGCGGCCGGTCGGCGCCGCTACGACTCGGTGACCATCGGCGACGCCGCATCGCCGGCATATCAACCACGAGTTGTGGTGATATCCGAGAAGAAAGACACCGCCATCCATTTCCCGGCCTTGGCTGGCGGCATTAGCGTCGAGGGCGTGGGCCGAGGCGCCGGCGCAATAGCGGCGCTCCCTTGGCTTCAGGACGTCCTCGACCTGTTCTACTGGGGTGACATGGACGCCGACGGCCTCGAAATCCTGAACGAATTCCGCGCTGCAGGGGTTCGCGCCGCATCCCTGTTCATGGATGTTGCCAGCTACGAACGGTGGGAACGCTTCGGAACCAACGAGGACAAGTACGGCAAACCATTGACGGCACGTGAGGCACGGCCCCTGCCCTACCTCACGGAGCCGGAGACAACGCTGTACCGATCGTTGACGTCAACGACGTGGCAGCGGCACCGGCGAGTGGAACAGGAACGAATCCCGCTCACTGTTGCAGTGGCGCACGTGAGAGAGCTCGCCCGCAATCCAGCGTGATTGTTGGCACAGGTCTGTGCGACTGATAGCTCGTCTTTACTGCCTCGGCGGAACCCCGTGGAATGCCGGCACCCAGCGGCACCGGTATTGGCAGCCCGCCATCATCGCGGCGCAACGCTGCTGCGAGCGTCCGTCCGTCCATGCGGGTACCGGTTGGGTGAGCGGCGACATCTTGATCTGCCTCTGCCCGGGACGGCTGCGCAGCCACCCGCGGGTTCCACGACTTGGCACTGCCATGTCGCTTACCTGATCGCCGCAGGCTCGAACTTCTATGCGATCCAGCAGCGGCTGGGCCGCGCGTCGATCAGGATCACATTCGACGTCTACGGGCATCTGCTGCCCTCCGGCGACGTTTGTACGACTCGCGGAACTCGACCGGCAACTGCCGACCGCTCGGCCGGAACGAGCGTGCGGTGCCCGGCCGGGCTCGACTGCGCGTCGTTCGATACGGGCCGCCGTCCGGCGGATCGGCCGGGCGCAGCGGATCGGCTCCGGGCCCGGGAGCAGACGGGGTTGGGGGTGCCATGCGGCGGCGAAGGACGCGGCAAAGGCACGCCGTGTGCAGGCGCCATGCCAAGCGTTCTGCTGCTGTGGCCGCATGCCGAGCCAGGGTCCGATCGACATGCTTCGACCGGAAGACCGACAGAGCCCGCGCCCCCAACGTTCATCGGTGGATCGAGTATGAATCCGGTGGGCAGGGCCTGAACCGGCGAACGCCCCCCTGTTCCCCAGTGGGGTGAGGCGTGGTGATGCGATCACCCTGGAGCTAGATGTGATGCTTTGTTAATGGCGATGGATTGGTCGATCACACTGCCGGATGGCCTCGCCCAGCCCGGTAGGTACGCCGTACGTTCCGACTACGCCTTGGCCGCGAAGGTCTCGGCCGCGTTGAAGGACGATGTCGACGCTGATGTTCGGCCTATCCCCGAGCTGAGCGGTCTGGGCGTGCGCGATGGCGTGCCACCGCTCGACCTGCTCCTCGGGCTGGGACGGCTCACCAGCGCGCTACCCGGACTGCATCGGGTTGGCGCAGGCGGAATGCCCGGCCTTACCGCGCTACGCACGGCGAGTCGGTGGGCGGTCATCCGCTACCTGTGGGCGTTCGCCGACAGCCGGCCAGACCTGAGGCTCTCTCGGTTGACCAACGAAGTGAGGTTCCATCAACGGACCCTGTTGTCGGAGAGCTTCGGCATCGCGCTCGCCGCGGACCTGATCGAGCGTCATGTTCTTTCCGGCGCGACCCGGGTGGTCGACGCCGACGCTGTCAGCTATGACCCGGTCCTGGCGGTCGATATGGCGGAGCTGAGGTCACACAAGCCGGATTATTTCTGGTACCGGGTCACCGATGACCGTCTGAGCGACGTGGTCGTTGTCGAAGTCAAGGGCACCACGTCAGGCATTTCGCGATGTGTCCAGCAGATGGCCCGCGGCGTAGAGCAGGTGCTGGTGCCGGCGCATATTCACGGTGTGAATATGCGCCGCATCGTGGTCGGGACCGAGCTGCAAAACGGGATGCTTAAGGCCTTCGCCGTCGAGGTTGCCGAACCTGAGGAAGCGCTGCGCCGGCAAGCTTACGAGGTCGTCCGAGGTAGAGAGTTTCGCCGCCCGCAGGTGGCCGACGACCTCGTGGCCGTGCGGTTTCGAGAGGAAGTCACGGAAGAGAGCGCGGCCGAGGACTCTCGCTATCTCGATCAGGTCAGACTGCACGCCTTCGCCGGCGTGCCCGTCACCGACGCCAGCATGTTCACCGGAAGTCCGCTGGTGCGGAACCTGCTGGCGAGCCGTGAAGTCGTTGTCGCGGACGACATCACCTTCCGCTGCCAGACGAGCCGCCTGGAGTTCGATGACCGTTTGCTCACCGTCCGGACTGGCGTCGCGGACGAGTTCTTGTCATCGACTGACGCATATCGATCGGAGGGCTCAGCAGAGCGTCGCCTCGCTTATCGGCAGCGCCGCGCCGTCGGTGACCAAAGGCCGGTCAGAGGTGTGTCGCAGGAGACTGGGACGAGCGTGCCCGTAGCGACTGCTGGCGATGGCTGCATGGTGGCCGTTTCTTTCGAAGAGCGATAGCGCCCACCGCGACCTAGGCGCCGCATCCGTGCGCCGCACGCTGTAGCTGTGACGATGACGCTGGAGCGAGATTGTCGGCACTTTCGCCCAGGCGGCAAACGAGTTTCTTGTTCACCGACCAGTGCGGCGTGCACGGTCGAGGCGGCCAAGCCATGGCCGCACCGGCGACGACGATCGTGCCGAGGGCGGCCGAGGCGAGCGGGACGACCGGCTCACCCGTCTTCGGCAACCTTCCGACGGCCGCATGGCTCCCGACCGGCACGGTCGTGGCCGTCCGGGTCGGTGCGGGTGGGTGGTGTGGGCCGCGTCCAACACCGCGGCAGTATTCCGCCAGCCGTCGCAGGAGTACTGGCCGTGCGCGCCAACGGTGTCGGTGCCCTTCTTCGGATCGGTGGTCTCGCCGATGACGAGGGTCGCGTTGGGACGCCAAAGCCGGTCACGACGAAGTCCCGGACGTCGAGTGGTAAGTCGTGTGGGGATTCGAGTTACATTGCTTCATCGCACTGGAAACCGGAATGCTTGCACCTTTCAGTCGCTTCGCCGTCACCCGAACAGGTGAATTTTCGAGGTGATGCTGCGATCGTGATCGATGGTTTTAGGTGCTCCACCTCGATCAACAAACTTTCACCGGTGCGGATGGTATCGATGTTGCGAAGGGCTGATCGGGGAAGAAGGCCTATCGTTGCGATGCCCGCGTGCCCCTATGGCGTGCCTTCCGAGCGGAGCGGCGTGTACATCAAGAACTTCCGCGTGAGGAACTTCCGGCGGCTGCGTAAGGTCGGAATCGATCTTGACCCGGAGACCACAGTTTTCGTCGGCGCGAACAACAGTGGAAAGACGTCGGCGGCACAGGTCTTCAGACTGTTCCTCGGTGAGGGTAAAGGCCGTTTCCAGCTTTACGACTTCACGGCCGATTGCTGGGATACATTCGATGCTTTCGACACCGCGTCGGGTGATCCTGATGAACTTCCTCGGATCGAGTTGGACATCTGGCTGGATCTTAAAGGCGACGATGTCAACCTGCACCGGGTGATCGACTTCCTTCCCGATCTAAGCTGGACGTCGGAGATGGTCGGGGTTCGGCTGTCCTATCGGCCTAGGAGCGGCAAGCAGCTGGTCGAGAATTTCGAGGAGTGCTGCAGCAAGAGCACGACGGCCAAGCGACCGGAAGGTTCGGCCTATGAGCCGTGGCCGTGTTCGCTGACCGACTACTTGACGCGGGAACTGCAGCGTGAATACGAGATCGCCTACGCGGTCCTGGATGCTGGCCAGTGCGACCAGAACTTCGAGTTCAACGATGGCTATAGCCCGCATTGGGTCAGCGGTGGCGAGAGCAAGCTCGGCGGCAAGCTCGATGGCCTGATCAGGATCGACTTCCTCGATGCCCAGCGCCACCTGGTTGATGGGGAGAGTCGTGGCCGGGCGGAGGATCTTTCTCGGAAGCTGAGCGGCTTCTATGCCCGCAACCTCGAACAGCGCGAAGCTGACCTGGCAGCGGTCGCCGCCATCGCGGACTCGGAACTTCGACTCAACCAGCACTTCGCGGAGGTCTTCGAGTCGACCCTGGACAAGCTCTCCGACCTCGGCTACCCGGGCTTCCAGCACCCGCGTCTGGTGGTAAAGGCGTCATTCAACGCGCAGACCGTTCTCAGCAGCGGAGCGCGGGTCCACTACGCGCTGCCCGCGGGTGACGGCTCTGCTGGCGGGACCGAGCGAACACTGCCTGACCAGTACAACGGGCTGGGCTTCAAGAACCTCATTTACATGGTCGTCGAGGTTCTGGACTTCCATCACCGGTGGATCGGTGCAGACGGGGACCGTCCGCCGATTCACCTGGTATTCATCGAGGAACCGGAAGCTCATCTGCACGCCCAGCTCCAGCAGGTGTTCATCCGGAAGATCCGTGAGATCCTTCCTGAAGCCGACCCGGCATTCACTACGCAGATGGTCGTCACCACCCACTCGGCACACGTCATCTACGAGAAGTCATTCGAGCCGATCCGGTACTTCAAACGAACCGGTCTCGACGGCAATATCCACCACACCGACGTCAGAGACCTAATGACGTTCAGGGGCATCGCGGAGGAAGCCACGCGGCACTTCCTCCGCCAGTATCTGAAGCTCACTCACTGCGACCTGTTCTTCGCTGATGCTGCGGTTCTGGTCGAGGGAAACGTCGAGCGCCTGCTCCTTCCGTTGATGATTCAACAGTCGGCGCCCGAGTTGCAGTCGTGCCACCTGACAATCCTGGAAGTCGGTGGGGCCTTCGCTCACAAGTTCCGGGAACTCGTCGACTTCCTCGGTCTGCCGACTCTGGTCATTACCGACATCGACAGCGTCCACGGACCGAAAGCAGACGACGATCCTGCTGCGTCCGATACCAGCGAGCCGGATGATGCCGACGGACACAAGAGCCGGGCATCGTGTATGACCACGCAGGACGGCGCCGTCACGAGCAACGAAACTCTGGCGACCTGGATCCCGAGCATCCGGCCGATCGCCGACCTCCTCGGACTGCCCGACACGGACAAGTGCCCACCGTCACGAGGCAATTCTGGACATGTTCGGGTTGCGTACGAGACGCGCCAGTCAGTCGAATGGAATGGCGAACGTGACGATCGGGCCGGCCGCACCTTCGAGGAGGCCTTCGCCCTGCAGAACCTGGCCTGGTGCCAAGACCCGAAGCAAGCACAGCTCGGTCTGCACATCAGGAAGGCGGCAACGATGTCGTTGGACCAGCTGCACAATGCGATTCACCGGCGCGTCAAGAGCCTCGACAAGACCAACTTCGCACTCGCGTTGATCACAGCCAACCCGGCAGAGTGGACCGGGCCACGCTACATCGTCGAGGGCCTCGAGTGGTTGCGTGATCAACTGACGTTGGAGACGTCTGACGCGGCACGGCTGAGTGAGATCGAAGCTGAGGTGGCCGGATGACCAGGCGCGTCGACGCCCCGGACACCGACGCCGACCGGGCCCTGCGTGCGATTCTCGATCGGCGCGGCAAGAGCGGATTCATAGTCAACGCCGGGGCAGGGTCCGGGAAGACGACCTCGCTGGTCAAGGCACTGGCCTATGTCGCCGGCGAACGCCGCAAGCAGCTACGTGCTCGCACCCAGCAGGTTGCCTGCATCACCTACACGGAAGTCGCCGCCGCCGAAATCCACGACGACGTTCACGACGATCCGCTCGTCTACGTTTCCACGATCCACGGTTTCCTCTGGAATTTGGTCGCACCATTCCAGTCCGACATCGGCCGCTGGATCGAGGGCCAGCTCGCGGCCAAACTCGCCGAGACCGACGAGAAGATCGACAAAGCTAGGACGCCTGCCAAGCGCGAGTCAGCGGAGCAGGATCGCGACCGCTACCAGCGCCAGCGCGACGGCCTACGATCTGTGCGCAGATTCACCTACGGTGTCGGACCCGACTACGGCAAGGGGCAAATCGGGCACGCGGACATCCTCAAGATGGTGCCGCACATGCTAATGAACCAGCCGCTTCTGGCGAAGGTGGTCGCTGCACGGTTCCCGATCATCTTTGTCGACGAGAGCCAGGACACGGAGACAGAAGTCGTCAGGAGCCTCATCCATCTGTACCGGACCGTCTCGGGTGACTTCCTCCTGGGACTTTTCGGCGACACCATGCAGCAGATCTATGCCGCCGGCATCGGCCCGATACCGGCGGAGCCCGACTGGACACTGATCAACAAACCGGAGAACTTCCGTTCCTCACGGCAAGTTCTCGAGGTCATCAACCGCGTCCGGGCCGCCGGCGACGGAGACCAGCAAGTCCCAGGCCGGCCGGGCGAGCTGACCCCAGAAGGGCACGCCTACTTCTTCGTCCTGCCCACAAATGCCGACCGCGCCGCCAGCATGGACTCCGTCCGCCGATGGCTCGCACATCGCACATCCAATGACGCCTGGACCAGTGATGCGCCCGGCGGCGCCAAAATCCTCGTGGCCATGCATAAACTCGCCGCTCGGCGACTCGGCTTCGCCGGCCTGCACGCGGCCTTCCACCCGCCGAAAGCTCCAGCAGCGCTGTCCGCCGGCTTTGACGAAGGCACAGCCTGGCCCATCGCCCCGTTTGTGAACGTCATCCTGCCACTGTGCGAAGCAACGAATCCCGCCATAGCGCCCCGAATCCTGCGCAGGCACAGCACCACGCTGCGAGATGGCATCGCCGAACCGGGAATCGCGCGCCAGCGCCTCACCATGGCACGCGACGCAGTACAGGAACTCCGAACGCTGGTAGCCGAGGCAGGCGCTGGCTCGGTGGGAAAGGCACTGCGGTACGCCTACCAGAAAGGACTCATCGAAGCGGTCCCGCTGCTCGCCCGCTATCTCCACCCCGACGGGGCACACAGCGACCAGGTACTCGGCGAAAAGACCCGGGAAGTCCTGGACGCATTCATGGCCTGCGATATCCGCGAACTCGACGGATACCTGCGCTACGTCAGGCGCGAATCCCCCTACTCCACACAACATGCGACCAAAGGCACTGAATTTCCGAACGTCATCGTCCTGCTCGACGACTCCGAGGGAACCCTGCCCGCTCACTCCTACGACAAGCTCCTCGGGCTTGCAGCGCTTTCCGACACTGATCGTCGCAACAAGGCCAGCGGCAAGGACACCACCGTCGACCGGAGCCGGCGACTCCTGTACGTCTGCGTCTCACGAGCACGAGACGAACTCGCCGTCGTCCTCTACGCCACCGACGTCGACGCGGCGATCTTGTCTCTCAAAGTCGCAGGTCTGGCAGACCAGCCGCTGACTACAGACGCCCTATCAGCGACCTGAAGGCAGCCGCGTCACCACGCCTCGGGCCGGAGGGTGTCAACCAAGATCGACACAGTCCTCTGCGCGGATCTAGCCGATGACAGTGCATCCCGTCGGGCTATCCGGCGTGCAGGTTGAACCTGGTCGCCGATAGCTGAGACGAGATCGCGATCCGGCAGGGTCAGCCTGATATGAGGTAGCGACTTCTCCGGCCGGTAGGCGATCATGTGCGGCGTGGTCGGAATATCCGAGGTGTCAGCGAGCTGGACAATCCTACGATCGACTCGCTCCGATCCGCCGCCGGCAGCAGCGAGGGACAAGGCGCGTCGTGCTACCTACGTGTCAGCGCTTGAGCAGGCCGAACAGCTGTTCAGAGCGGCGTCGGTGGGTCGGACCCGCGACCGCTCCGGTGCTGCTCTACTACGGACTCAGCCAGGCGGGGCGTGCCGTCATCGCGGCCGCGACCGACGTCCGCGACGATTGGCGGCTGATCGGGCACGGTATCAATCGCGGCAACCTGGCCTCATCGTTCTCCTCAATTCCGGTGTACGCCGAGGGCTCCCGTGGCAGTTTCGTCAGGCTTTCCGAGCTGCTCGAATCCCCTACCTGGGACAGGGACCACGCGATTTGCCTGTCCCAGCTCTGGGACGCCTTGCCGCAAACCGCCAAATGGCCAATTCGCGAGGACGCCGATCGCCGTCCAGCGCACTTCGTGGAGTACCACCGCTACGACCAGCGGCACCCGCTGCTGAGCCTAGCGGTGTGTAACCTTCCCGCGAGACTGGCGCAGTCGGCCTCTCCCGTGGTCGACCTGCGGGCCTATCTACGCTCGTATCCAACCCATGGCAACAATGAGTACGCCAGGACGAGTTCCGAGCCGGACGCCGCTCCGGACTTGTCTCTGTACCAGAACGGCCAGGCCGAACTAGACGTGAACGTGGTCGTCGACGACGGAAGGCAAGTGTCCGAGGCGCAGCGGCGGGCTTTGTTCGAACGGATCGCCAGCCGGCACGGCGCCGGATACCGCGATTTCTATCTCGTCCCAGCCGTCGGCGGCAACGCCCGACCGATGCACCCACTCATGACGTGGTGGGCTGTCCTTTACACACTGTCGATGCTTGCCCGCTATCAGCCTGCGGAGTGGTCTGAGTACGTGGATGTCGACCGGAGCACTTTCGCCGTCTCGATCGAGCAGCTCCTCAGCGCCGCGCTCGTCGTCGTGCCGGAGCTCGTCGCCGTAACGATCGGCGCAGTCCGTGATCACGTGCCGGTGCCGTAGGCATCGGTCACGAGCCCAGATGAGGGTGCCTGCCATGCCCGTTTGAACGCTGCCGGGTCGAGTCTCGCCGAAGCGTTGTCCCGCTGCTTCGGCCGATAAGATTCACGCTCGCGTCCGTGGCGTGGTTTGGCTACGGCACTTTACCGCCGACATGCCTATTACGACAAAGAATCTGCCAGCCCAGCAATTAGGTCGCTGGCCGGCCGCGAGAGACAGAAAAAAGCTCCGGCCGAGATACCATCGGCATGACACATTGTCATGCCGATGAGAGGGCGTCCAGCCGAAGGGCCGGGTCACTTGTCGGTGTTCCTTCGACGATCGCCCTCGACCCGCTCCGTTATTGCGAATTTGCGGCGTCTTGCCGGCATTGAGCCCGGCCTTCGCCGGAAATCATAACGAGCGCGCATACTCTTCGCGATCTGAGTTAAGTACTCACGCGCTTCGCGCTTCCGAAGTTCGCGCCGGTAGGTTTGGCCAGCCTCATTGACACCTTCGAGTGTTGCTAAGAACTTTATCAATTCCACATGAGGATGTCCGGCCGGAAGCAAGTCTTCGGCCCACCTCATGAAACCCATTATTGACGTACGTGTGAATTCTGGTACTGGCTCCGAAAGTTCTTCCCGGGATTCGCCCCATTGAGAAACAAGCGCTTCGCAGTTTAACGTTAGATCCCAAGCTCTGGTGACAGGGTCGTCCGGTGTGGAGGCACTCATGCGTAACCTCCTGAACTTGCTCGGCTACACCCAACCTGGTCCATTTACTGTAGGCTATGTAACTTCCTGCCGTTGATGTATATCATGACTACATGTCGACTCGACACCGCTGACGAGGCGGCGTCGAGGTCAACTGCGTCCGAGAGGGGGTAGCGATGTCCGATATACGCGCAGGTCTTGGTACAGAATCGTCTGACCCGTTGACGTCTGGCGTTCGGCTTGCGTTACAACGACTTCAGCGTCATCAGATCGGTCTGACTCCGGATGGTCTCCAGGATGGCATTGAACTTGCCCGCTCTTTTCTCGAGGATGAAATCGCCGCCGCGCCAACGCGTGCTCAAGAGCTGTTTGTTGAGAGCGTGGTAATAGGGGAGGCCATGCGAACGTACTATGGAGAATCTGGCCTCACGTCGGTCGAGGTTTCGGAATACCTGTCGGCTTCCCGGCGATTCTTCAACAGCCTTTGGCACGATGAAACCGTAAAATGCTAGGGAACGTCCAACCTCTTCCGACTTCCTACGAAAGGCAGATCGAGAAGTATCGCGGTCGCGCGCAAATGAGTCTCTATGTCGCGGGTGGTCTTGGTGCTGTAGGCCTTTATGCGACTGGCGATGTTGCGGCGGCGGTGTTCGCCGACGTTTCGGCATGGATTCGTGCCAGCTTCGTGACAACCGCGTTCGTCGCAGGGGTTTTTCTCGCCTTTAGTTACAGTACCTACACGTGGGCGGCTGTTCGCCTCGAACGACACTTGCAGGACACGGGTGCCAGCCCGCGAGCCCGATGCGATTTATCAATATTCCCGCGCCCAAGGCGCGCCGAGTTCTACTACAAGGCCGCGACGGTCCTCGTAGCCGTCGCCGGAGCTTGGTTTGTACTGGCGGTTTGGTCGGCTGTATTTGCCGACTCGTCAGCCAGCTCGGTGCCATTGCCATCCCCCGGTCCCACCCCGTGTGTATATTTGAACTCTAGCGGCCCTTAATGGTCGTGACCGCTATTGGATCTGATGCGTCACCAGCCAATCCGTCTCTAACGTACGCGAGTGGAATGTATTCCTCTGCCGTTGACCGTGCGCTTGATCATGGCTCCGCGGGCTTATGTGGTTCGCCCGGGCGACAGTTCAGCAGCAAGGCTTGGAATGCCGCCATCGACTTTCATTCAGAGAGCAATTCTGCCATGCCGTCGAATAGTTCGTCGTAGGTCTTAATCGTAACGTCTTTAAGGCCGTTCCTAAACAGCTCGAACGATCGCTGTTGAGCCGTGGTCCAGTTGGCTCGCCCAATGTCCCCCACAAAGTACGGCGCAGGGAGAGGCCCATGCCCTTCCAGCGAGCGCTGAGTTTTCAAGCAGGCGGGGATTTTCGGCGAGTACCTGCCGATAGGTTAGGACTTGGACGATCGCCCCGCAAGCTCGGCAGACGGACCATAGACCCCGCCACGATAGGGCGATCCCTGAAGCAGTGGCGTATCGGGCTTCTTGATCTCCACAAAGATCGAATCGTTACCGCCCGCCAGCAGGAAATCGACCAGCTTCCCTCCGGCGTTGGTGAGTTCCTTGCCCCCCGACATAGCATTTATCGAGAACCTCACATGCTCCAATTCCAAACGCCTGCTTGAGTAGGATGGGTGCAAAGTTAGTGTCTGCTGCCAGAACTCTTCTTGCTTTCCATTTTCTCGCTCAGTGGTCCATATCTGCGCTGCCGCAGCGTATGCCGGATGCACCCACGACGGAGCAAGCATCGGCAATGGTTCTTTCTTGAGCGGCAGACTCGAAACATCGTTGGCAACTTTCGTGTTTCGATTCTTGTACTGCTCTTTGAATGCAAGTAGCTTGTCGGCGGTGTACTCGAACGGATCAAGATCAATGAGTATGTGATGGTACGGGCATAGACTGATGAGATTTTGAGGCTGCCGCAGCGATGGCGCATCAAAAGAAGGATCGTAACGAGGCTCACTTGGTCGAAAGGCTCGAATGCGCACCAACTCAAGGCCCGAGAAATCCTCGCCATCAGAGGACTCCTCACAGCCGGGGAATGCGCAACGCCCGCCTGACTCCGCGAGCGTGGTCCTGATGGCCTTTGATGCTGGCATCCTCCAATCATGCCCCGTCCGCGCCCCCAATGCGGTACAACTTGTCGATCGGACGTGGGGGACTTGCTGCCGGAGCCGGCGCGATGTGCGGCATCGAAGCCACACACCCGCAGGATTGCAATCGATCTTCCGTGTGTGGCGCAGCGCGGTATCCGGATCTCCGCAATTCGGATGTCGCTCCTCACGTACGCCTGACCGCTACTTGTCACTCGTTCGGGTGTTGGCCTGTAGTGACCTGTGTACTCTGCTGGTCAACATGTGGAACCCGCTGCACATCAATGTCTCGCTGGATGACCTGTTGGCCTCACCGATGATCGGTGCTGGCGGCTTCACTCGGGACGAGGCGCGCTCGGCGGTGCAGAGGATCCTGGATGCGGATCCGACGTTGAACTCTGCTGCCGAGCAGTGGCGGACCGATGCAGAACGCGTCCGGGTGGGTCCGAAAGTTTAGACGCTTTACGAGTACGACGGTGAGCCGCAGGCTGCGGCATTGGCGCGGGTCGACGAATTGCTGAAGTCCTTCCGGGAGGCTGGCGTTCGCTTCCGAGTGGCGAACCTGCCTAGTTGACCAACTACACCTCCTGAGGGCTGCCCGGCTCGGCAGATGGGTTTTGGTCCTTGAACACTGTTTTCGGTGAGATCCCAAGCATGGGCGAGCATCCCCGTTGGGAACGGTTCCGCCCGCTTCACGATGGCATGTGTAGTTTCCTGACGGTCGGGACGCGCCGGCCCCGTGCGGTCCTGGAATGCATCCCAGGACGGGCGTTGATATCGGCTGCGCCGCCTTCACGCAGCTGCTGATCGACGCCACAGCCCCTGTTCAAGACACAAGACACATCCGCGAGCCGCCCCGGTACTTGGTCGGCGTACGAGATCCAAGTGCTAAACCCGTCCGCCAGGGCATGCACGGCTGGAGCGGGTGGTGCCGTACTCGGCCTCGACCGCGGTGTTGCTGTCGCAGTACCTCTTCAACTGGGTACGGATCGGCCGGGCCCGCGGGCCGCTGTTTCTGTCGGAGTCGGGGGGGCAACCATGCTCAGCCGCTGAGTCTGTGGACGTGGTCGAAGTGGTCCGGAGGCTTGCGCTGGCCTCCGGGGTTGAACGATTCTCCACGCTAACCACTCGGCACCTGTGTCTGACTGACCTGGCCCGGATGGGCTAGGAGCTACACACGATCGCCGCCTTCGTCGGGCATCGGCATACCGACTCCACACTGCGGTACATCCACCTCTCCGGCCGTGAACTCGCCGACAAGCTCAACGCGGCAGCGATCTCCGTGAAAGGACTGAGCGGCTGCTCGGCGCCGATGCCGGGTCGGGCGAGGAGTACCTGGTGGATGCGGCAGATTGCCGGCTGGTGCTCGTCCAGGACGATCAGGCTGGCTCAAGGCGGCTGCGGACGTCGTCGCCGAGGTGAAGGACATGCCGGCGACCCAAGTGCTGCTGGCGGCCGACGACATCAAGGCTCTACCGGTCGAAACTCCGAACGAAGTCCTTGAGCTTTTCGACTTCAGCGACACGTCCTACCGATCGTGGTCGAGATGGTGTCCGACGCCATGCTCGTTGCCGAAGGCGTCGTCTCCGATCTCGGCGCTCTACTCGTCAGAGAAGACACCGAAGAGGATGAGGACGACGAACCGGCGCCGGTACGGGGTGACACCGCTTGATCCGCAACGGCCGGCACTCGACTTGCTCGAGGACCTGCTCACCGGGATCCGCGGCTGCCGATTGCTGTAGGAGGAGTGCGTCGACACCGACGACGACGAGAACCCGATCGACGCTCAATTCAGCGATGCCGTCCGCCAAGAAGCGAGAAAGAACAGCGCCCGTCTCATGTGATCATGTGACCGGCACGTTCAGCGACGAGTCTGCGGCACCTGGCCGATCGCGTATCAAAGCGGGGTGCAGGGCGCCGAGTTGAGGGGTCTGTCGATGGACTATAGACCCCTCAACTTCGGTCATTCTAGGATGCTTTGCGCATCGTCTTCCTGGGCACGGTCACCTGGTCGAAGGCCGCCGCCTCTTCCGGCCGAGGATGCGTTCGCCGCCGGTTACGAGCCGCAGCAGTCATGGAATCGCGGAACGGCCGCCTGCTGGACGAGCGGGCCGCCGTTCGCGTGAAAGAGCAGTTCGAGGTTTACGCGGGGACGCGAATCGGTTTGGGTCCTCGCTGGATGATCAGGCTGATCGGGCCGACGAGGCCGGACGGCAGCAGGGCGGCGCCGGCGCTGGCACCGAAGGTTTCGTTGTTGTATCTGGTCGCGTACTGGGTGGTGACGCCTGGCTGCAGGTCGCCGACGATGCGGTTGAACCAGGTGTTGGTGACGCGGACCTCGAGGGTGTTGGCGCCTTTGCGGATGACGCCGGTGACGTCGAGACGGTATGGGGCGCGCCAGAGGATCTCGCCCAAGTTGGTGCCGTTGAGGTTCACTTCGGCGAATTCGTTGGCCTCGCCGAGGTCGAGCAGGATGCGGGCATCGCGGAGGGCGGCGGGGTCGAGGCCGGTGGTCAGGGTGGTGCGGTAGATGACGGTCCCGGAGTAGTACTTCACGTCGGTGATGCTGTGGCCGGAGAGCGGGACGAGGGTGTCCAGCCGCAGTGAGTCGGGTGTGCCGCGTGGTGGGGAGAAGGTCAGGTCCCAGGTGCCGGTGGTTGCGTTGGAGGGCTGCTCGCTGACGGGTGCGACTGTCGCCGAACTTGGCCGTCCCCGGGTGACGACGACGAAGATCGAGTCGGCGGCCCGCAACGTCAGCGGGACGGTCGTGCGGCCGGACTTGGTGGTGAAGGTTGTTCGTCGGACCTCGCCGGTGACGGCGTCCCAGAGTTCGACGCCGGCGGCCGCGGTGCGCAGGCTCAGTTCGGCGGTGACCGGGTTGGTGTGGTCGTTGTTGACGACGAAGTAGATGTCGGTGTTCGCCGTGCGGCGGTGCACGAAGGTCAGCGGGGCCTGCGCCGGCTCGAAGGTGAGGTCCGGGGCGACGTGGATGCGGGCGAGGGCGGTGTCCGGGTCCAGTCCGGTCATGACAGATCCCTTGCCGACAGTGCGGAAGGGTTCGGTGCCGTCGCCCCAGAGCTCGCGGGCGTACCGGGCGAAGGTGGTTCGGTTGTCGGCGAGGCTTGGCGAGCCGGTCGGTTTGGGGCCGCAGACCGCGCCGCCGTGGCGGACGAAGTCCCGGATCTTGGCCAGGACCGGGAGGGTCATTCGGTCTGCCATGCCGCCCAGGTACAGAAGCGGGTACGACTGTCCCGATCGGGTGACGAGCTTGTTGTTCTTGATCTGGAGTTCGTCGAGGAGCATCTCGGCGTTGACGAAGTCGTACTGGTGGTGGCGCGGGACGTCGGGCTGCACGCCGGTTCCGGCCGGTGCGGGTAGCCATTGGCCGCTGAGTGCCGCCTCCTGCCCGTAGAAGTAGGCGATGTCGGCGACGTTGGTGCCCTGGTTCAGCAGGCCGGCGGTGCGGCCCATCCAGGTGGCGAACGGCTTCGCCTGCTCGGCCCAGGTCTGGTTGCGGTTCATGTACCAGCCGATGCCGCCCAGCGTGGTGCCCGGGCCGCCGTCCAGGGGCTGGTGGTCGGAACTATGGACGACGAACTGGGTGGTTCCGGCGACCAGGAGCTGATCGGCGAACGGCTTCAGGTCCCGTGGGACGTATCGTCCACCGGTGATGGTGAAGGCTTCGCAGGCGGCGTACGGGCGTCCGTAGACGTGGGCCAGTGAGGAGGCGCCCTTCATGTCCAGCCGGAACTGCTCCTGGACGACCCCGCCGAGTGTGGTGGTGACGCTGCGGGAGGCGCCCATCGGGATGTCGGCGCGGGCGCGCATCGCCAGGTCGTCGCCGAACCAGCCGCGCCGGTCCTCCTGGGCCTGGCTGACGAATCGCTGCAATCCACGCTCGTGCACCACGTCGTGGATGGTGCCGTAGTGGGCTTCGGCCAGCAGTTCGCTGAGCAGGTTGCGCCAGTCCCAGAGGAACCGGTCGGTGTCGGCCGCGTTCTCCACGATGGTGCCGGTCAGCGCCGGCAGCCAGGGGCCTGGGTCGTAGCGGTAGCGTTTGGTGAACTGGGCCAGGATGGTGTCGGTCCAGGTCTGGAAGCCGGCCTCGAAGCTGTCGCAGAGGACGCCGCTGAGGCCGTCGTCGCCCCACAGTTCGGGCGCGACGATGCTCTCGAATTCATCCAGGTAGGTGTTGAGGTAGGCCCGTACGCGCCGCGGGTCGAGCTTGTCCACCTCGAGCCCGGTCGCGGCGGCGGTGGTCGGGCTGTTCTCGTGCCCGGTGAGGCTGTAGCCGAGGCGTACGACCACCCAGTGCCCGCGCGGGGCAGACCATTCGAGCGTGCCGTCCGCATTCATTCGCGAGGTCAGGTCGATGACGGCCGATTTCGGTACGCCCGGGAGCGTACCGTCCGGGGTGTCGATCTTGTAGAAGTTGCCGACGGTGCCGAAGCCGGCCTTGTGTTCCCACTTGTGCACCGTCGGGATGCTCCGCAGGACGAGTTTGCCGAGTGCGATGTCGGTGCCCCCGAGCCATTGCACCTTGAAATGACGCGCGGTGGTGGGCTGGATCGCGATGGTGCGCTGGACGCCGTTGTACAGGTTGCTGCCCGTGGCGTCCTTGAGTGCGAGGTCGGATCCCCAGGTGGTGCCGTCCGTGCTGCTGTAGATCGCGATCGCGTTGCCGGTCTCGATCAGGTTGACCCAGCCGCCGAAGCTGCCGCCGGCGGCGACCGTGAAGGCGTACACGGTGATCGGCTCGGCGTATTCGAACCGCACCCAGGGCTGGGCGTTACGCAGGTAGACCGGGTCGGCAACCGAGTCGTTGCTCATCTTCGCGGCGTCGGCGGCGTTCAGCTGTACTCCGGCATCCCCGTTGGTCTCCACGGGACCGGACGCGGTGGCGCTGTAGGCGCTGAAGAAGACGCCGGGGATGGCATCCGCGGCGTCGTTCACGCGGTAGGCGAAGACGCGCTGGTCGACGTACAGATCCGGCTGCGGGTTGAGGGACTTCTGTGTCAGCGTTGAATCGAGGAAGGTACCTTTCACTTCGGGCGGGCGGGGCAGGCTCAGCCGTTGTTTGCGGTTGTCGCCGGTGACCCGGGTCTCGGTCCAGACGTGCTTTTTCATGCCGTCCGGTCCGGCTACGAAGGGCGCGCCGGTGATCGACCAGCCGGCCGAGGAGGAGAGGGTGGCCTCGAGGTTGCGCTCGGCGGCGCCCGCGATGGCTGTACGCCACGCGTCTTTGAATTCCGGGGTCATGTAGACCGCTGGATCCGGGACGTAGACGCTGCGGCTGCCGTCGCCGGTGAACTGGTGGAACCCGCCGATGCCGGTGCGTCGCATCCAGTCCAGGTCTTTGAGGATGCCGTCCTGGGTGATGTTCGGCGACATCCAGTGCCACCAGACGCGGGGTGCCCAGGACCGGGGCGGGGTCAGGAAGGAGGGCAGCAGTTCATGCGCGGCGGCGCTCGTGGGGGCGGCTGGCGTTTTCAGATTGCCGCCCAGGGCGGCCGCGGTCGCGGCGCCCAGGGTTCCCTTGAGGACGGTACGGCGGCTGCTGTTGGGGCCAGCAGAGGGCATGAGGACTCCAAGCGAAGAGGAAGGTTGGGGCCGGCGACGTCTGTGGCCTGGGGAGCGGTGACCCCTCGGGGACCACAGGCGTCGCGTCCGGCCGTTGTCAGTGGCGTGACTCGTACACGGTCGTGGTGGCCGTCGGCTGCAGTGTCACCGGTCCGCGCAGCCCGTACGGCTGGCTGGCGACCGCCTTCTTGTTGTAGGTCGACACGGCGTTGCGCAGGGTGGTGCGGACCTCGACGTTCACGGTGTTCTTTCCGGCGTGTAGGAGCCGGGTGATGTCCCACTGTTGTCCGTCAGTGACCTGGGATCCGGCCACGGTGCCGTTGACCGTGACTTTCGCGGTGCCGTCGACGGTGCCGAGGTTCAGCAGCATGCCGTGGGCGGCGTCGGGGGTCCAGCCGTCGGGAAGCGTGGTGGTGGCCGTGTAGGTGCCCACGCCGGATTCCCCGTGCAGGGTGGTGATGTCGCGCCAGTCCTTGAAGTTGAACTGCTGGAACTGGGAGTCGCCCAGGCCGTTGGGGACCGACACGGTGCTGCTTCCGGTCGGCGTCGCGGTTTGCACGGTGAGCGACCAGGGGCTCCACGGGTCGATCAGGGAGGGGCGGCTGGAGGGCGGACCGGACAGCGGGATGTCCTTGTCGTTGTCGACCAGCGGCTCGATGCGGACGGTCTTGCCGTTGGACAGTTTGAGGTTCTGGGCGCCGGATGTGGTGGCCAGGAACTCGATGCGGTCGCCGGACACTGTCAGCCGGCCGCCTTCGGGCGGGGTGTCACCGACGACGTGAAGTCCCGGAGTCGCCTTCTTGTTGATCGCGATGATCCTGGTTTCCTTGCCCTGCAGGGTCATCGGGATCGAAGTGCGGCCCTTGCCGGTCGTGTACTGCGCGATCGGCGAGGTCGAGCCGTCCCAGAGGTTCATCTGGGAGGGCACGCCCTGGACGTCGAACGACGGGTCGAACGTGACCGGCTTGTCGGACGGGTTGTACAGGTCGATGTAGTCGCCGCCGTCGACCTGCCGCCATTGGGTGAGCAGCTGGGTGTTGTGCGAGGCCACGCGCGGTGTCAGGCCGAGGTCGGTCAGGGCCGCTGCCACGTCGCTTTGGGCGGCGACGTTGGTGGCGGAGTGCTGCCGTAGCGTCGCCGCGATGTCCGTCTTCACCTGGTTGTCGCCGCTGACGCCGGTGGCGTAGGTGGTGTCCTGGTCCGGCAGTGCTCCGACGAACACGACCCGGACGCCGGCTTTCGCCGCCTGAAGAATCGCGGCCGCGGCCTGGTGGGAGATGGCGCGCTGGTCGATCACGAGTGCGCGGTAGCCGCTGGTGGTGGGGAACAGCTCGCCGTTGCGAGGGTGGCTTTGGTCGGCCAGGCCGACCGGGTCGAGGTATTCGACGGAGTAGCCAGCCTTCTGCAGGCGTTGCTCGTCGAACGGCGTCTGGTTGCCGCGGGCCGACAGGAACGCGTCGCTGTAGACGGCGACGTCGGTCTTGGCCGTGCCGGTCTCGAGGACTCGGGTTCCGCGGGCGAAGTAGCTCGTCAGGGTCGGCCAGCTCGACCATTGCGGGAAGGTGGCGTCGTTCCAGCTCTCGGTGACCGTCTCGCCGAAGCGGGTGGTGCCCGGCCAGGCGGCGTTGGGAGCCTGCAGCGCGAACCCGTGGATGAACGGCTGCGACACGCCGGCCGCCCATTCCTTGGCCATCAGGTCCTGGTAGTCGCTGAGGTTCATGCTGTACGCGGGCTTGAAGATCGCGCCGAGCTCGGTGCTCAGCAGGGTTCCGCCGCCCTGGTGGACGCCGGAGGCGATGGTCTGCTGGAACGCCAGCGAGTTGGCCCAGGACGGGTCGTCGGTCGAGATCGGCAGGTTCTCGCCGCCGTCCAGGGATTCGGTTTCGGAGCGGCCGCCGAGCTGCTGTAGCGAGCGGAAGCTGCGGACCGGCTCGAGGTCCTGCCCGTAGGAGGCTTGGGCCTTGTACTGCATGCCGTACTTCGCGGCCCATTGCTGCAGAGGCTGGAGGTGGTCTCTGACGTAGAGGTCGGTCAGGGTCTCGTAGTAGTCATGCCGGATCTTGTCGGCGCTGCGATCCGAGAGGGTGAAGTCCGGGACCGGTTGCTTGGGCGGCACCGGGAAGTCCGATTCGCCTTGAACGAACAGCAGGGGCAGATATTTGGCCATGTCGTAGCCGTGGGCGGCCTTGAATTCCTGCTGGATCTGCGGGGTCCAGTAGATCGAGGTGGCGTGCAGCTCGAGGGAGTCCTCGAACAGGTCCTGGCCGGACCTGGTCAGCTTCGGCGCGTTGTCCGGGCCGATCTGGATCTGGTCGAGGTCCTTGGTCGCCTGCTGCGCCGCGGAGGCGTCGAACTCGCTGGTGTACTCGGCGGAGTTGTCCCGCGACCACAGGCCGAACAGTTCCCAGTTCCCGGTGGCGGGCGCCGTCCAGGTGATCTGGCCGTTGGTGACCTGGCCGGTGAGTTCGATCAGCGAGTTGCGGTCGAGCACGGTCGACGACGTCGGCGGGGTGCCGGGCATGGTCACGTCCGGGCCGGCCTGCACCACGCGGCTGGCCGTGACCTCGACCAGTGTGGTCGGCTGCTTCTGTTTCGCGGCGTCGATCGGCGCCGGCACTGGCCCGGAGTAGTGCTGCCCGGCGCTCAGATGCACGAGGCCGTACTGCAGTTCCTGTGACGCGAATCCGGAGCCAGCGCCCGTGTTGGGCGTCTTGATCGGCCAGGCCGGGCCCATCGTCATGGATACTTTGATGCCGAGGGTCGACGCCTTGTCGAGGACGTTGCCCAGGACAGTGCGTTGATCATCGGTGGCCCAGGCACCCGAGGAGAAGGCGATCTCCACTTCACTGAACCCGGCGTCGGTGATCGCCTGCATTTCGCGCAGTGCTTCGTCGTTGGTCAGCGGCGCCTGCCACCACCAGCGGATAGCCGGCTTGTAGGACGTGCCCGGGTTCTTGAACTGGGTGGCCGAGAGCCCGCCGGCGATCGTGGTCACGGCGTCGGTCTGTTGCGGGCCCTGCCGGGTGGACGGCTCGGCGCTCGCGCTCGATGCCACCACGAGTGCGCTGCACGCGAAAGCGGCAGTAGCGATCATGAAACGTTTCATTGAGATGCGGCTGATAGTTCGCATACGTCATTCCCTAGGTGCGTCGGGCGGGGGAGTCACCTGTGCTGATCCGGGCCACCGGTCATTGCCACTTCAGCGTGCCGGTGCTGCTGCGGCTGAAGTGCTTGAGGAAATCCCAGGACAAGATGTCGGCGTAGGGGTTCGGGTCGTCGTGGAACATCTGGTTCACCAGATAGAACGACATCGGCGCAGGACCCCGGCCGGCGGCCGGGAGTTGCCCGGTGTGGATGGTGAAGGTGTATTTGGTGAGGGTCCGGTTGTGCTGCAGGGGTTGGCCCCACGGGTAGCGCGGGTCCCAGGTGTTCGAGGCGAGGCCGTTGTAGGTCTTCCACCAGGCGACCTGGGTCTGGTAGCCGGGTGCGGCCGTGCTGTCGGGGCCCTGGCCGCGAACCGGCGAACGCCAGTTGATCTGATCCTCGTCCCCGGATCCGAGGACGACCGGCAGGCCGGGCGCCGGGTTGTTCGCCAGTACTGCCTGGATCTGGCTCAGGAAGGTGGCGTTGAACGATCCGCCGGTCGAGCCGACGCCACCGGCGAAGGCCGCCACGCCGGCGAACATGGTGGGGTGCAGCATCGCGAGGTAGCTGGACATCGCGGCCCCGTTGGAGATTCCGGTCAGGTAGATGCGGTGGGGGTCGATCGGTTGGGTGGCCTCCTCGTGCTTGATCAGGGCGAGCAGGAAGTCGACGTCGCTGAGCTGGGTTCCGCCGGGAGCCGGGGCGACGTTCCAGGAGCCGTCGTTGCCGTAGGTGTTGCCGTTGTTGCTGTCGTCGGGAACGAGGGTGACGAAGTCCTGCTGGGCGCCGAGGAACGGGAATCCGAGGCCTTCGGCCTTGACGATCGAGTTGCCCGACCCGTGCAGCGACAAGACGAGCGGAACGGGTTTGCGCGGGTTCTTCGTGACAGCCGGCGGGATGTATTCGTTCCAGGTGTGCGGGGCGTCGCCGTTGTCGCCGAGCGTCTGGTTCACGTGCTGGTTGAGTCGCAGCCGCAACTGCAGCACGTTCTTCCAGGCCTCGAGCAGTGCCCGGTGGACCGAGGGGTCGCCGGCCGGTGGCGGCAGCCGGTCCGGTCCGGTGTGCCCGACCAGCGCGGTGTCATAGGCGGTTGCCGCGTCCATGCGGGCCAGGTAGGTGGGCGCGGCGGCGAGATAGGCGGCTCGCCGGGCCGGGTCGATGATCCACTGCTGGATGTAGGTGTCCGACGCGGCGGAGTAGTCGAAGCCGTCCCAGAGCTCCCAGAAGTCGGCGGCGGTGATCCGGTGATGGGCGACGGTGACCTGAAGGCGGTAGGAGATGAGGTCATCGCCCGGAGTCGTATGCCCGACGTAGGTTCCGTCGGGCAGCGAACGCCAGTCGCTTCCCGGCCCCGGCCGGTCCTGCGCCGACGCCGGATCGGTTGCGGCGAAGCCGCCGAGCAGGCCGGCGACGGCCACGGCGGCGACGGCCGTACGCGACCGCCTTCGCCGCGATGGCGATTGCTGTGTTGTGCGGTGGAGCTTCACGATGTTCGTCTCCTTCCAGGAGTGACACGTGTCAGTACCGACATGGAGGATCCCCGCCCTCCTCGGAGGGTCAGATGACGCTCAGATGGCGGCCTGGCTTGTTGCAGCGTCGAGGCGACCGGTCGTGGCGACCCGGGCCAGGACGTGTGCGCTCGGTTTGGGGGTGCGGGCGAAGTCCCGCTGCCGGTCGACCGCGATGAGCCCGAACTTGGGCCGGTAGCCCTCGGCCCATTCGAAGTTGTCGAAGGCCGACCAGTGCAGGTAGCCGCGTACGTCCACCCCGTCGGCGATCGCGGTGGCCAGCGCGGCGAGATGCCGGTTGAGGTAGCTGATCCGTTCGGTGTCGTCCTCGGTGGCGATGCCGTTCTCGGTGACGTACAGGGGCAGGCCGGTGCGGGCGGCGCGATGCAGCATCCGGGTCAGTCCCTCGGGGTGCACGGCCCACCCCATCTGGGTCAGCTCCGAGCCCGCCGGGGGAGCGGCGAACAGGGTCGGCAACGCCGGATCGACCCATTGTTTGCGGTAGTACTGGATGCCGAGCCAGTCGCCGCGGTCGGCTCTGGTGAGACCGTCGAGATAGAGGTCGATGATCTCGGCCTCCAGCTCCCGGCACAGCGAGCGGCAGGCTTCGTCCTCGCGGGCCGGGGCGAGCAAGGGAAGTTGCACCGCCAGCCCGGCCTGCGAGCCCGGGCTCGCCTGGTGCACGGCGTCGACGGCGGCGCGGTGCGCGTCCAGCAGGACCGGCCCCACCCGCTTCCACAGGATTGGATTGGTCAGCGCGGGTGGGTGATAGCCCTCGAGATAGCCGTGCAAGGCCAGCATCTGTGGTTCGTTGATGGTGCACACGAACGGCATGAGGTCGCCGAGTTCGGTGGTCACCCGCCGGCAGTAGCGGCCGAACAGCGCGACGGCGTCCGGCCCGAGCCAGCCGCCGCGGGCGGCGAACCAGCGCGGCAGGGTGAAGTGATGCAGCGTGACGAAGCCGGTCAGTCCGGCGTCCGCCAGCGCGACCAGCACCCTGCGATAGTGGTGGAGCGCGGTCCGGCTGAACTCTCCCGGCGCGGGCTCGATCCGCGACCATTCCAGGGACAAGCGGTGTGCGTTGTGCCCCAACGACTTCAGCAGGGCGAAGTCCTCGGCGTAGCGGTGGAAGTGGTCGATGCCGTCGCCCGAGGATTCGTTGGCTGCCGTGGCGGGGCCGTGTTCGAAGTCCCACCAGTCGTTGTTGACGTTGCCGCCTTCGACCTGATGGGCGGCCGTGGCGGCCCCCCACAGGAAATCGGGCGGAAAGTCGGCTTGTCCGGAACTGCTCACGGGTCTCCTTTGTCGCGGGTGTGCGCCGGCGGCGGGGCGGCGATCAGCGGGGGATCGGGCTGTTGCGGCTGCGGCGGGTGACCGCGTCGATGACGATGGCGCCGATCAGAACCGCCCCGATGATCATGTACTGGATGTCGGACTCCAGATTCAGCAGATACATGCCGTTGTAGATCGAACCGATGACCAGCCAGCCGAGCAGGGCGGCCCAGGCACTGCCACGGCCGCCGAACAGGCTCGTGCCGCCGATCACCGCGGCCGCGATGGCGTACAGCAGAAGTGTGTCGCCGCCGAGCTCCTGGGAGGCGGCGCCGACGTAGGAGGCCGACATCACGCCGCCGAAGGCCGCGGTCGCGCCGGAGAGGCAGAACACGGAGATCCGGATTCCGGTGACACTGATCCCGGCCCGGTGCGCGGCCTCGGCGTTGCCGCCGACGGCGTAGACGCGCTGCCCGTACCGAGTCTGGGTGGTCAGCACCCAGAACACCAGGACGAGGCCGACCAGGATCACCAGGGCCAGCGGGAGCCCGCTGCCTCGATTGAGCTCCCAGACGCTGAGCGTCGCGACCACGGCCAGCGTGGCAGTGCGAACGCCGATGCCGAGCCAGGATCTGCTCGGCAGTTCGGCCTTGGCGGTACGGCGGTGGCTGTTCGCCAGAGCCAGAAGGTATCCGGCCGTCGCGAGTGCCACGAACCCGTAGCTGGTCGCGGTGGTGAACGTCAGGTTCTCGATCTGCGCCACGGCCTGCCCGAACGGGAACCGGATGGTGCCGGTGCTGCCCAGGATCCTCAGTTGCAAGCCGTAGAAGAGCAGCAACCCGCCGAGGGTGACTACGAAGGACGGCACGTTGAACCGGGTCCGGATGAAGCCCTGGACCAACCCGGCCGCCGCGCCGAGCAGGACGGTCACCACGATCCCCAGTACCGGGTTCCAGCCGTGGGACTCGACCAGCACCGCGAGCACCGCGGCGCCCAGCCCGCTGACCGAGCCCACCGACAGGTCGACCTCGCCGATGAGCAGCACCATGACGACGCCGAGCGAGACCACACCGCCGTACGAGATCTGGCGGGACAGGTTGTAGAGGTTGTCCGGCGACAGAAACGCGCCGTTCAGGGACTGGAAGGTGATCCAGATGATCAGCAGGCCGGCGAGCACGGGCAGCGCCCCGATGTCACCGGAACGCAGCCGTGGTGTGGCCGGACGGGCAGGTGCGGTGGCCGGCGCGGGGGAGATGGTCTCGTCAGCGGTCTTCATGCCTGATCCCCTGTCGTGGTGGCCCGGGCATCGAGCCCGGTGATCGCCGCGACGACCTCCTGCTGGGTGGTGTCACGCACCGGGTAGTCCCCGGCGTTGCGGCCCATGCGCAGCACGGTGATGCGGTCGGCGACATCGAAGACGTCGGCCAGGTTGTGGCTGATCACGACCACCCCGTGACCGCGACTTCTCAGCTCGGCGATGAGTTCGAGGACCTGGGCGGTCTGGGCGACCCCGAGGGCCGCCGTCGGCTCGTCGAGCAACACCACCTTGGGGTCGCCGAGCAGTGACCGGGCGATCGCCACGGCCTGACGCTGGCCGCCGGAGAGAGCCGCGACCGCGACCCGGACGTCACGGATCTCCACTCGCAGGGTGGCCAGCAGGTCACGGGCCCGGCGGGCCATCTCGACCTTGTTCGTCAGCCGCAGGTAACGCCAGGGCCGGCTCAGCAGTTCTTCGCGGCCGAGGAACAGATTCGCGGCGACGTCGAGGTTGTCGCACAGCGCCAGGTCCTGATAGACGGTGGCGATGCCGAGGCGGGTGGCGTCGTGCGGGTGGGTGAGCGAAACCGGTGCGCCGTCGAACTCGATGGTGCCGGAGTCAGCCGGCCCGGCTCCGGCGATCACCTTGATCAGCGTGGACTTCCCGGCGCCGTTGTCGCCGACCAGCGCAACGACCTCGCCCGCGTTCACGTGGAAGTTGACGCGATTCAGCGCCTGGACGGCGCCGTACCGCTTGGAGATGTCGGTCAACCGCATGATGGCAGCCATCTGGAGTGTCCCTTCCCGCGGCGCGTCACCCCGGTCGGGTGGCGCGCCCGAGCCACGTTCAGGAAATGCCGTACTTCTGGCAGGCGGGCTGGGTGTCGCCGCTGCACAGCGCCGAGACCTTGACGAAGCCGTCAGCGACGACCGTGGATTTCACGTTGGCGGCGGTCACGACGACCGGGGTCAGCAACTCGGCCGGGATCGCGTCGCCGCTGGGGTTGGTGACCGACGTCGTGGTGGAGACCGGTCGGCCGGTGGCGACGGCTATGGCGGCGTCCGCGGCGGCAGCGGCTTCCTTTTTCAACGGCTTGTAGATGGTCATGGTCTGCTTGCCCAGCAGGATGCGCTGAAGGCCGTCGGTGGCCGCGTCCTGGCCGGTCACCGGCGGCAGGGGAGTGATTCCGGCCTGCTGCATGGCGTTGATGGCGGCGCCGGCCATGGTGTCGTTCGCGACGTACAGGCCCTTGACATTCGTTTTGCCTAGCTTGGTGATGGCCTGGCTCATCTCGGTCGTCGCGGTGTCGGGAGACCACAGGGGAGTGTCGTACTCGGCACCCACCTTGTATCCGGACGAGTCGATCGCACTGTGCGCGCCGGCCTTGAACTTCTTGGCCTCGAGGTTGCCGGTGTCCCCGTTGATCATCACGATGGACGAGCCCTTGGGCACACCGGCTTTGGTCATGGCGTCTACGAGTGCCTGGCCCTGGAACTGGCCCACCTGCTGGGAGTTGAAGGTGAACTCGTACGCCGCCGGCCCGTTCGGCGTGCGGTCATAGGCGATCGTCTTGATGCCCTTGGCCTTGGCTTCCTCGATGATGCTCGCGACCGCTTTCGTGTCGGCGGCGTCCAGTACGAGTACCTGAGCGCCCTGGGTCATCGCGGTCTCGGCCTGGGTCTTCTGCTTGGTCCCGTCGTTGGCCGCGTTGAAGTACAGAACCTTGCATTGGGGCGCCTTCGCGGCGATCTCGGCCTCGAAGTACGGCTTGTCAGCGCCTTCGTATCGGGGAGTGGCGTTCTCCGGCAGCAGCAGCGCGATCTTGCAGCTGCCGTTCCTGGCCGGGGTTGAGCTCTGTTCGGTGGACTTGGTGCAGGCGGCCAGCGCGCCGGCGCACAGCATCGGCATCGCGAGGACCGCAATGGTTCGCATCCGCACGAGACCCTCCCTCGGGTCTGGACGGCGCCGGACGGCGCCGGGAGCTTGACGGCAGTCGGCCGGGGTGCGGCGGCTACCAGACGACGGTGTGAAACGATTCAAGAACGCTCGAGGCTCTGAATGGGTGATTTCACGTTGCTGGGGTCGTCATCGGTCTGTGACAATGGTGACACGTGTCAGTAACCGCACTGTAGGCTTCGGGTTGATCGATGGCAAGACATGTCTTCGAACGGAGCGGACGGAACTGGAGGTCACCGTGCCGGCACCGGAACCGCGGGAAACCGCCCGCGTGACCAGCGCCGAGGTGGCCCGGCACAGTGGCGTCTCCCGCACCACGGTCAGCTACGTCCTCAACGGGGCTCCCAACCAGTCCATCTCCGAGGCGACCAAGCGGCGAGTGCTCGACACGGCCGAGAGGCTCGGCTACACCCCGTACGCCGCCGCCCGGGCCCTGCGCTCCGGGCGCAGCGACGTCGTGCTGTTCCTGACACCGGAGTGGCCCATCGGCGCCGCTATCGCACGGTTGGTGGAGGACCTGACGCTCGCCCTGGCGACCGCCGGCCTGACGTTGGTGATGCATGCGCACCCCCGGTCGGCGCGTCCGATCGCCGACCTCTGGAAAGCGATCAATCCCGCGGCGGTCATCAACCACCAAGCGCTCAGCGAGGACGAGGCCAACGTCGTCCGCCGCTCCGGAATCACGGTGCTCACCCCGGCCTTCGCGTTCGCCGGCGGAGGCACATTCGCCGACTTCCAGAGCGGAATCGGGCACCGTCAGGTCGAGCACCTTGCCGCCGCCGGCCACCGCCGCCTGGGGTTCGCCCTGCCCGACGACGATCGCCTGGCCGCCTTCGCCCAGCCGCGGCTCAACGGCGCCCGGCAGGCCTGCGCCGAGCTGGGCCTGAGCGAACCGGTCACGCGCGTGACCGCCCTGAACGCCGTTTCGTCCGGCCGGGCGGTCGCCTACTGGCGCCGGCTGAAGTCCGAGATCACCGGAATCTGCGCCTACAACGACGAGGTCGCCCTGGCTGTATTGGCGGGAATGCGGGCTCAGGGCCTGAACGCGCCGGGGGATTTCGCGGTCATCGGGGTCGACGACATTCCTGCCGGAGCGCTTACCTCGCCGGCACTCACCACGGTCGCTACCGGGATGTCGGAACTCGGCAAATATCTGGCGATCTCGGTGATAAACGTGCTTGAGGGGGCTGCTCCGCCGCCCGGTCCGGGGCCGGAGGCCATCCAGGTCATCAGCCGCGACACCGTCTGACGCTTTGAGGGCTGCGCGGCGACATTTAGAGGGAGATTCGTGAGCGCTATCGGCTTCGGCACTGCACCGTTGGCTTTCCGGGACATCTCCACCGAACAGGGGATCTCCACCGTGCATGCGGCCCTGGACGGCGGGATCCGGCTGGTCGACACCGCGCTGGCGTACACCCGGGTAGGGATCGAGTCCTACGCCGAGGACCTTGTCCGGCGAGCCTTAGCACAGCGTTCGGACGCCGACGAGGTACTGATCGCGACCAAGGGCGGCCACCGGCGGGCCGGCGATCAGTTCCCGGTCGATGCCCGCCCGGCCGCGTTGCGGGCCGACTGCGAGGTGAGCCTGCGCAACCTCGGTGTCGAGCGGATCGGGCTGTATCAGCTTCACCATGTCGACCCGTCGGTGCCGCTGGCCGAGAGCGTCGGCGCACTGCGCGAGCTGCGCGACGCGGGGAAGATCGCCGCGATCGGGCTGTCGAATGTGAGCGTCGCGCAGATCGAGCTGGCCCGGGGCGAGGCGCCGATCGCGGTGGTACAGAATCGGCTCTCGCTCGGCGACCGCGACGATCTGCCGACTGTGGAGTACTGCGGCCGGGAGGGTTTGGACTATCTGGCCTACATGCCACTCGGGGGCGCGGACGCGCGCCGCGACACTCCGGCCGTGGTCCGCGTGGCCGGCCGCCGAGGAGTGTCGGTGGCACAGGTATGGCTAGCGTGGGTGCTGGCGCAGGGCGCGTACGTCACCGCTCTGGCCGGCGCGAGCCGTCCGGACACGATCTCGGAGTCGGCCCGTGCCGCCGACATCAGGCTCGACCGCGCCGATCTGGCAATGCTGCGCGAGGGACAGCCCAGCGGCGGATAACGGTACCCGTGTCGAATTACGCGATCGGCCCCTGGAGCCTTGACTGCCCGTGGCATCGATGCATACGGTCGCCGAAACATGTGGGAAACGTTGCCTACATCGATCGGCCGATGTGCGCGGCCCAACCTCTCGTTCCGTCGTGGCCCGCGTCGCTCGCCGCTTGATGAAACGTTACAACTTGGCTGTGGAGAGAAAGGAACGACGTTGCATCGACCCGTCCTCACGTCACCGCTCGCGTCCAGAACCCGGCGAACTCTCGTCGTCGGCCTGGTGCTGGCGGTCGGCGTCACAGCGGCACCCGCGCCCGCCTCCGCGAACCCGCGGTCGTGGCAGTCCTATGTCCTCGGCCCCTCGTCCGAGCAGGTCAAACCCCTCCGGGCCGACAGCCGTGGCCAGGTCTCGCGTGCGTCGGCGCTCGTCGACGGCCGCGGAAAGACCGCGACGTTGACGACTGTGGCTGGCCAGACCCCTGCCTCGGTGGTTCTCGACTTCGGCCGGGACGTGGCCGGCACCCCGCACGTCGACGTCACCAAGGTCGACGGCGCGGCCACGCTGTCGCTGGTGACGGGGGAGTCCCGGCAATATCTGCGCCACCCCGCGGCGACCACGGTCTCCGCTGCGGCCGCGCCTGGCGCCGGTCAGGTGACGGTCGCCTCGACCGCCAGTTTCGAGGTCGGCAACACGATTACCATCGGCGATCAGACCCGGACGATCACCGGCTTCGACGCCACCGCCCGCACGGTCGGCCTTGATCGCCCGCTCGACCAGGACGTCGCGAACGGCGCCGCGGTGGCCACCTCACCCGGAGCGCCGGCCTCCGACGAGTCGCGAGGACTTGCCGGTGTGGGCGGCCCCGACACGCTCCAGGTCAGCGCCGCGGGCACGGTCGACGGCACGTTCCACGGCGGCTTCCGGTTCATCCTGCTGACCCTGACCAGCCCGGGAACGGTGACGTTGTCCGGCGTGGGGGTCGACTTCCAGGCGTATCGGGCGACCGCCAAGGACTACCGGGGCTGGTTCCTATCGAGCGACGACCAGCTCAACCGGATGTGGTACTCCGGTGCCTACACGTTGCAGCTCAACACGAAACCGGCCGGAGTCAACGGCCTGCCCGACGAGCGGATCTTCGACGGGGCCAAGCGCGACCGCAGCATCTGGACCGGTGACCTGCTGGTGCAGGGGCCGACCATTATCAGCACCCTCGGCGATGTCGGCGCGGCCTATCTGAAGTCGTCGCTGCAGGTGCTGTTCGCGACGCAGCGGGCCGACGGGGCGCTGCCCGGCTCGCCGGACTTCTCCAAGGGCCGCTCCCCGGCCGGATCACCGCTGTTCTACTCGAACAACTACTCCGGCTACGGCGCCCGCGCCGCGATCGACTACTACCGGTACACCGGCGACAAGGATTTCATCCTCGGCGTCCTGCCGAACCTGCGCCGGGAGCTGGCCTACAACGACACGTTCCTGACCGCCGACAACCTGGTCGCGTCCAACGACCGCGACTTCTGGCAGGCCACCCAGACCGGCGAGGTCACGAAATACAGCATCGACTACTACATCCTGCTGCGCGAGATGGCCTGGCTGGAGCGCAACGTCGGCTCGGCCGACGCGGCGGCCGGCTACGACGCCAAGGCCGACGCGATCAAGACTGCAGTCAACTCACGGTTGTGGAATCCCACCCTGGGGGCGTACGGGCAGAGTACCGACCACCCGGACGTGCTCGTCGAGGACGCGAACTCGCTGGCGTTGCAGTACGACTTCGTGCCCGCCGACCGCCGCGCGAGCGTGCTGCACGCGTTGCAGACGTTGTGGACCCCGTACGGGGCGATCATGGGTCCCGGGTTGCAGGACCCGACCGGGCACACGATCGAGCCGTTCGGCAACGGCATGGAGACCGCGGGCCGGTTCGCGGTCGATGACGTCGACGGTGCCCTCGCCCTGATGCGCCGCACCTGGGGGCCGATGGTCGACCCGGCCAACCCGCTCTACACCGGCGGGCTGTGGGAGTTCAAGAACAATGACGGCGGTGTCAACCGGGCCACCGCCAGCCTCGCGCACGGCTGGGCGGCCTCGCCGACCGTGCAGCTGACCCAGTAGGTCCTCGGTGTCACGCCCGACGGCCCCGGCTACTCGACCTGGGCCGTTCAGCCCCGGCCGGGCAAGCTGGCATGGGCCCAGGGCGTGGTGCCGACCCAGTTCGGCGACATCAGCGTGCAGTGGACCTCGGCCATCGGCGGCCACCTGTTCGACCTGCACGTGACCACGCCGAAGACCACCCACGGCACGGTCGCGGTGCCCGTCGGCAAGGCCGCTCTGGTGCTGGTGAACGGCCGTCTCGTGCGGGCGCCGGCCACCGACGGCTACGCCCGGCTGAACCTGACCGGCGGCACCTACACGATCACTGTTCTGAAGAGCTGAGTCCCGAGGTGGTACGCCGGACGACGAGGGTGGGGGAGAGCTTCACCTGCGCCGTCCGGCGTTCCCGGTCGGTGATGCGCTCGACCAGCAGCCGGGCCGCGTTCGCCCCCATCTCACGGCCGTCCTGGTCGACGCTGGTCAGCGAGATCGGCCCGAACGCCGCGAGGGCGCTGTTGTCGTAGCCGGCCACCGAGATGTCGCCGGGCACCGACAACCCGGCCTCGGCGCTCGCCTCCAACGCTCCCAGAGCCACGACGTCGGCACCGGCGAAGATGGCCGTCGGCCGGTTCGGGCGGGCGAGCAGTTCCTTCGCGCCGAGGTAGCCACCTTCCTGCGTGTAGGTGGTGGAGGCGATGTCGATCTGATCCTCGAGGCCGTGGGCGGCCATCGCGTCGCGGTAGCCCTGTGCGCGCTGGGCGTTCGGCATCTCCCGCAGCCGCACCGGGTCGGTTTCGTGGTGTTCGATGTGCGCGATCCGCCGGTGTCCCAGGCCGACGAGGTGGTCGACGACCAGGAAAGCGCCGGCGACGTCGTCGTCGGCGACGATGTCGTAGGTCGCCGACGGGCCGTGCCGGCCGACCACCACCGTCGGGACCTCGCGCGCGACGCTGTTGAGCCGGGACTTGGCCGACACCGGGGCGATGAGCACGAGGCCGTCCATGCTGCGGTCGATCATCGCCTCGATGACCCGGGACTCGGCCTTCTCGCCGTTGCAGCCGGGCGCCAGCAGTACCTGGTAGTCGGTGCCGCCGAGTTGGTCGGTGATGCCGTCGAGGATGTCGGCGAAGAACAGGTTGCGCAGGTCGGGCAGCATCACACCGATGGTGTACGTCTGCCCGCGCAGGCCCCGCGCGGCGGCCGACGGCCGGTAGCCGAGCTCGGCGATCGACTGCCGCACCTTGGCCCGCATGCCCGGGCTCGCGCCGTACGCGTTGCGCAGCACCTTGGAGACGGCGGTGGTGGACACCTGGGCGTGACGCGCGACGTCGACGATCGTGATCCGCCGGGGCGACGGCTTCTCCACCGGGTCTCCTCAGCTTCTCGGGCGAACACGGATTCTCGGGCCGGCGCGGACCGGTACCACGAGAGTACTGATCATCGGGGCGGTGCGGTCGACCGCCGGGTCACCAGCGTCGGAGAGAAGGTGACCTGGGAGGCGGGGCGGGATCGGTCGGTGATGCGGTCCAGCAGCAGCCGGGTCGCGGTCGCACCGATCCGATGGCCGGCCTGATCGACGGTGGTGAGCGAGACCGGCCCGAGCGAGGCGAAGGTGATGTCGTCGTAGCCGGCGACCGAGATGTCGCCGGGCACCGACAGCCCGGCCTCGGTGAGGGCATCCAGGACACCCATCGCCACGATGTCGGCGCCGGCGAAGATCGCGGTCGGCCGGCCGGAGGCGGGGCGGTCGAGCAGCCGGCGGGTGCCGAGGTAGCCACCCTCGCGGTTGTAGGTCGTGGAAACTATGTCGATCTGCTCGGCGAGGCCGTGGGCCTGCATGGCGTACCGGTAGCCGTCGGCGCGCCGCGCGTTCGGCATCTCGGCCAGGCGTACCGGGTCGGTCTCGTGGTGTTCGATGTGCGCGATCCGGTGGTGCCCGAGGCCGGCGAGGTGGGCCACGACGAGTCCGGCTCCGGCGAAGTCGTCGTCGGCGACGATGTCGTAGTCCGCGCCGGGTCCGTGCCAGCCGACGACCACGGTCGGCACCGTCCGGGCGAAGTATTGCAACCGTTTGCGGGACGAGATCGGCGCGACGAGCAGGAGGCCGTCCATGCTCCGGTCGATCATCGCCTCCGTCACCCGGCCCTCGTCCTTCTCGTCGTCGTGGCTCGATGCCGTGAGCAGCTGGTAGTCGGTGTCGGCGAGGAACTCGGCGGCGCCGTCGAGGATGTCGGCGAAGAAGGGGTTGCGGATGTCCGGCAGCACGACGCCGAGGGTGTAGGTGCGGCCTCGCAGAGCGCGCGCCGCCGCGGACGGCCGGTAGCCGAGCTGGTCGACCGCCGCGAGCACCCGCGAGCGCATCTGCGCGCTGGTGCCGGCCGCGTTGCGGACGACCTTCGAGGCTGCGGTCGTCGAGACCCCGGCGTGCCGGGCCACGTCGACGATGGTCACCCGGCGGACCCGTGATAGCGAATCCGTCATGCAGACCCTTCTGACGCTGATGAGCAACGTTACCCAGCATAGAAAGACTCGCTCGGCCGCACTAGATCCGAACATATGCAGGAAACGCCGTCTTACCTCTTGACGCTCCTCGGCATCGGCTCTTAGTGTCTGCGAAACATATTGGAAAACGTTACCCACGTCTCATACCGCAGGCGCCGCGATGTGCCGTCGCCCGCCTCCACCCGTCCAGCTGGGGGCGGCGGTGTCGACCGCGGTGAATGAAACGTTTTAACGAAGTGGGTGTCCCGTGACAATCGATACGAGAGCTCGCCCCTCGGCCACCGTGGCGACCACGCCGCGGTCACGTCGCCGGACGGCGGCGCCGTGGTGGTTCCTCATCCCGGCCCTGCTGCTGTTCGCGTTCGTTGTGCTGGTTCCCAGCGCCCGCGGGGTCTACTACGCCTTCACCAACTGGGACGGCCTGGATCCACACTTCTCGCTGGTCGGCCTGCGCAACTTCGCCGACCTGGCCGGCGACCCGACCGCGCGGCAGGCGGTCTGGCACACCATTCTCATCGCGGTCGCCATCACGATCATCCAGAACGGGATCGGGCTGCTGCTCGCCCTCGGCGTCAACAGCATGATCAAAACCCGCAACTTCCTGCGGGTCCTGCTGTTCGCCCCAGCCGTGGTCACCCCGATCGTCACCGCCTACCTCTGGCGCAACCTGCTCAGCCCGGACGGCGCGATCAACAGCCTGCTCGGCGCGGTCGGACTGAAGTCGTGGCAGCAGGACTGGCTCGGCAACCCGCATCTGGCGCTCTGGATGATCGTGCTGGTCATCGTCTGGCAGTTCGCCGGCTACTCGATGGTCATCTTCCTGGCCGGCCTGCAGTCGATCCCGCGGGAGATCTACGAGGCCGCGGCCATCGACGGCACCGGGTCGGTCCGCCGGTTCTGGTCGATCGTGCGACCGCTGCTCGCGCCGGCCATCACGATCAACCTGATGCTGTCGATCATCGGCGGGATCAAACTGTTCGACCAGGTCTACGCCCTGACCGGCGGCGGCCCCGGGCACGCCACCGACACCATCTCCACCCTGATCTACAAGAACGCGTTCACCCTCGGCGAGTTCGGCTACAGCATCGCGATGGCCGTGGTGCTCACCGTCATCGTCGCGCTGGCCTCCGGCGCGCAGTACGCCGCCCTGTCACGCAACGAGAGGGCAGCGTCATGAACCGCTACACCAAGCGGACGTTCGTCCTCGAAGTCGTGATGATCGCCGTCGCGGTGGTGTTCGCCTTCCCCGTCTACGTGCTGGTCAACCTGGCCCTGCGAAAGCCGTCGGACACCTCGTCGCCGATCCGGCCCACCGTCTCGCCCACGCTGCACAACTTCAGCCAGGCCTGGCAGCAGGGCGGTCTCGGCGGCGCCCTGATCAACAGCGTGGTGATCACCGCGGCGAGCGTGCTGATCGTCCTCGCGGTGTCGTCGCTGGCCGCCTACCCGCTGGCCCGCTCGACGGCGCACTGGTCGCGCGGCACGTTCCTGCTGATCATGCTGGGCCTGATCCTGCCGTTCCAGCTCGCCTCGCTGCCGCTCTACCAGACCGTGCGAGACCTGGGACTGCTCGGCTCGGTGTGGTCGCTCGTGCTGTTCTACTCCGGCCTGCAGGTGCCGTTCACGACATTCCTCTACGTCGGCTTCCTACGGGCGCTGCCCCGCGACTTCGAGGACGCCGCGTCGATCGACGGCGCCGGCCCCGTCGAGGCGTTCCGCTACATCGTCTTCCCGATGCTCAAACCGATCACGGTCACCGCCCTGGTTCTCAACGCGGTCAACGTCTGGAACGACTTCTTCACCCCACTGCTCTACCTCTCCGGCAGCACCCACCAGACCATGCCGGTCGCGATCGCCGGGTTCGTCGGCCAGTACGTCTCGGACTGGAACCTCATCTTCGCCGCCCTGCTGATCAGCATCATCCCGGTGCTCGCGGTCTACCTCGCCCTGCAACGCAGCATCATCAACGGCTTCGCCGGAGGACTCAAAGGATGACCCCGTACGGCCTGACCACCGAACAGCGCGTCGAACCGCTCGGACTCGGCGCACCACTGCCCCGGCTGTCCTGGAAACTCGACAGCGAACGACGCGGCGCCGCGCAAACCGCGTACCGGATCACCGCCGCCGCCGAAGCGGCGGGCCTGGCCCACCCGGGCCGTCTGATCTGGGACACCGGCCGCCGCGAATCCGCCGAAACCCTGCTGGTGCCGTGGAACGGCCCCGCCCTGATCTCCGGAGCCCGCTACCACTGGCGGGTCGAGGTCTGGGACGAGACCGGCGCCCCGGCCGGCACCGCACAGACCTGGTTCGAGACCGGGATCCTGCACCCCGACGAATGGGCCGCGGCCTGGATCGGCCGTGACCCGCTGCATCTGCCGCTGCAGGACCCACCGACCGACGAGGACCTGATCTCGCCCGGCCCGGCCGAGGCGCCACTGTACCTGCGGCACCGGTTCACCCTCGCCGACCGGCCGATCCGGGCCCGGCTGTACGCCACCGCCCGCGGCGTCTACGAACCGCACCTCAACGGCGAACGCGTCGGCGACCTCGAACTCGCCCCGGGCTGGACCGAATACCACCACCGCCTGCAGTACCAGACCTACGACGTCACCGAGCAGCTGCACGCAGGCGACAACGTCCTCGCGGCGACCGTGGCGGGCGGCTGGTGGAGCGGCTACCTCGGCTTCAACCCGCGCCGGCCCGCCCACCATTACGGCGACGTCCCCGCCTTCCTCGCGCAGCTGGTCGTCGACTTCGCCGACGGCTCCCGCCAGGTCATCGCGACCGGCTCCGAGTGGACCGAGCAATCCGGGCCGATCCGCTCCGCCGACCTGCTGATGGGACAATTCGTCGACGCCCGGCGCGTCCAGCCGGGCCGGCAGGACCCGGTCGCGGTGCTCGACACCGAGCCCGGCCCCCTGGTCGCCGAGCCCGACCATCCCATCCGGGTCATCGCCGAGGTCCCGGCGGCCGCGGTGGACCAGCGTGACCCCGGACGCTTCATCGTCGACTTCGGGCAGAACCTGGTCGGACGCGTCCGGCTGCGCATCGGCGCTACCGACGCCGGGCAGCGGATCGTCCTGCGCCACGCCGAGGTTCTCGACGACGGTGAGCTCTACCGCGACAACCTGCGCCGGGCCGAGGCCACCGACGTCTACGTCACCGCGGGCACCGGCGAAGAGATGTTCGAGCCGCAGTTCACCTTCCACGGTTTCCGCTACCTGGAGGTCGCCGGCTATCCGGGCGAGCTGACCGCCGGGGACGTGGTCGCCCGGGTCGTCGGCAACGACCTGCCGCAGACCGGCTCCTTCGCATGCTCCGACCCGATGGTCAACCAGCTGCAGTCCAACATCGTCTGGGGGCAGCGCGGCAACTTCCTCGCCGTACCCACCGACTGTCCGCAGCGCGACGAACGGCTCGGCTGGCTCGCCGACGCCCAGATCTTCGCGCCGACGGCCACCCGCAACGCCGATGTCTCGGCCTTCCTCGCCCGGTGGATGCGCGATGTCGTCGACGGCCAGAACGACGACGGCGCGTTCCGCGACGTCGCTCCGGTCATCGCGATCGACCGCGAAGCCGCCCCCGCGTGGGGCGACGCCGGCGTCATCATCCCGTGGCTGCTCTGGCGCACCTACGGCGACCGCCGTGCCCTGGAGGACAGCTACGACGCGATGAAGGCGTGGGTCGAGCACATCCGGCGGCACAACCCCGGTCTGCTCTGGCGCCACCGGACCGGCTACTCGTACGGCGACTGGCTGCAGATCGACGCCGACACGCCCCGGGACGTGCTCGCCACCGCCTACTTCGCCCGCAGCACCCAGATCGTGGCCCAAGCCGCTCGGGTTCTGGGCCGACCACGAGACGCCGACAAGTACGCCGCTCTGCACACCGCGATCGCCTCCACCTTCGCCGAGGCGTACGTCGGCGCGGACGGCTCGGTCGAGGGAGACACGCAGACCGGGTATCTGCTCGCGCTCGGCTTCGGGCTGGTGCCGCCCGACCGGGTCGAGGCAGCCGTGCAACATCTGGCGGCCGACGTCGAGAAGCGGGGCAACCGGCTTTCCACCGGATTCGTCGGCGTCTCCCTGCTGTGCCCGGTACTGGCCGAGCACGGCCGCACCGACCTCGCTTATGCCCTGCTGCAGCAACAGGAATACCCCTCCTGGGGCTACTCGATCCGCCACGGCGCCACCACGATCTGGGAACGCTGGGACGGCTGGACCGACCGGGCCGGCTTCCAGTCCGCGGCCATGAACTCGTTCAACCACTACAGCCTCGGCAGCGTCGGCGACTGGATGTACGGGCAGGTCGCCGGCATCGACCAGACCCCGGGCTCGGTCGCCTACTCCGAGCTGCTGCTGCGGCCCCGGCCGGGCGGCAACCTGACCTGGGCCCGAGCCGAACAGGACACGGCCCGCGGCACCGTCGCGTGCGGATGGTCGATCGACGGCGACCAGATCACCGTGACCGTCGTCGTACCGGCGGGCAGCACCGCCGTACTGGAAATGCCGACCTCTGACCCCGGCAGCGTGCGCGAGAACGGCGTACCAGCCGGCAGCGACACTCTGCGGCTGACCTCCGGCCGCTTCACCTTCACCGCCACCACCGCCCTGTGAGCAAGGGGAAGACCATGCGAAAAACCGGCCTCCTAGCCGCCCTGACCACCCTCACTCTCGTCGCCGCGTGCAGCAGCGGCACCGCGTCGAACTCCGCCTCCGGTGACTCGAACACGCTGACCATCACCTCGGTCGACCAAGGCTCGATCGAAAAGGTCGTCGACGCGTTCAAGGCCGCCAACCCCGGCGTGAAAATCAACCTCACCACCGCCGGCGCCGACCAGATCCAGCAGCAACTGCGCACCCAGCTCGCCTCCGGCACCGCTCCCGACGTCATGACCGTCTGGCCCGGCAACGGCAACCCCGGCGCCAACTATGTGCTGGCCAAACCGGGCTACCTGCTCGACCTGTCCGACCAGCCGTGGGCGTCGCAGCTGCCCGACGCGTTCAAGCAGGTCGCCCAGTACAACGGAAAGACCTACGACGCGCTGTTCGGTCTCAACGGCATCGGCGCGGTCTACAACGACGACGCCGTGCGGAAAGCCGGCCTGACCGCACCCGAGACGTGGACGCAGCTGCTCACCTTCTGCAAGGCGGCCGCCGCCAAGGGCACCCCCGCGTTCGCCCTGGGCATCCAGGACAACTGGGTCACCCAGCTTGTGCTCTACGCGCTGGCCGCCACCACCGTGTTCGGCCCGGACAAGGACTTCGCCACCAAGATGGCAGGAGGTCAGGCCACCTTCGCGAACTCGGCGTGGACCACCGCGATGGCGAAATACCAGGAGATGAACACCAGCGGCTGCTTCCAGAAGGATCCGCTGGGCACCAGCTACGAAGCCAGCCAGACCCTCGCCGCCAACGGCAAGACCCTCGGCCTCGTGCAGGGTAACTGGGTCATCGCCCTGCTCAAGCAGAAGAACCCGAACGGCAAATTCACCATGAAGCCGCTGCCGGCCACCGATGACCCGGCGAGTTTTCTCATGCCCGCGGCGGCCGGTGCCGGCTACGGCGTGAACGCCAAGGCCAAGAACAAGGCCCTGGCCTTGAAGTTCGTCAACTACGTCATGTCACCCGAGGGCATGAAGACGTTCAACGAGGCCCAGGGCAGCCTGCCCACACTCGCGAACGCCGGCACCCCGGTCGATCCCGGCCTTGCCGACCTGACCGCCTACGTCAAGGACAACAAGACCGTACCGTTCATGGACCAGCTCTGGCCCAACGCCAAGGTGCAGCAGACCATGCTCAGCGGGCTGCAGGAGATCTTCAGCAACCAGTCCACCCCGGCCAAGGTGCTCGCCGCCATGGACCAGGACTACAAAACCGGTTCGTGATACTCACGCCGGGGCCCGCGAGGGCCCCGGCATGAACCGAGGTCTCAGCCGTTCGACCGCAGCGGAACCTTCGTTCCGCTCGTCACCGATGTCAGCTATGGCTGTTCCAGAACAGCCTCTCGGTCCGGTACGGGTCGTCGACGATTCTGCAGGTGGAGTCGATCCGCATCGTGGCGCGCGTGCTGAGGCTGTAGGCGGGCCAGCTCGGCACGTGCCGGGCGTGGGGCCGGCTGTCGCGGGCGAACCCGGCCCAAAGCTCGCTCATGTGCCGGGCGGTCGCGAGCCTGCCGGGTGACTGGTCGGAGTAGAGAACGGAGTCGAGGTTCTTGTCGGTGTTGGCGAATTTGAGGTTGATGTCCGAGGCGTGCGGCGAGCCGATGGGGAAGTCGGTGCCGGGTACCAGGGTCGGGTTGTCGTAGGCGAGCTGGTACATGAAAACGGGTGCGGCGCCTTGCTTCGCCTTGGCTTCCGCGATCTTGATGGCGTCGCGCCAGATCGGGGAGGTCGTGATCGCGAAGTACAGCTGGGCCGGGGTGGCGGCGGGCCGTGACCGGTGGAAGGTGGCGATGATCGCGTCGAGTTCGGCGCCCTGATAGGTGCTGCTCAGCTCGCGGCGCAGCCCGGCCTCGTCGATGGAGAAGATGTCCGGCGGCCCGAACAGGCTGAAGAATACGGTCTCGTCGCGGCAGGTGCCGATCATCAGGGGTTTGTGGGCTGAGAAGGGTGCGGCGCCGTCGGCGAAGGGATGCCGCGGGATGATGTGGCCGTCGACGAACGCGCCGAAGCCGGGCTGCGGGCCCGGGTCTCCCCACGGTGCGACGCCGTTGGCGGCCTCGGACTGCTGGATCTCGAGCAGACGCGCGGCCGGGAGGTCGTACAGCTTGGGTATGTCGGCGGTGGTCATTCCCAGCAGTTCGAGTGTGCGCTCGGCGCGGCTGGTGGCGGCTTCGCGGGTGGGGAAGCGCAGCGGTGAGGCGCTTTCGATGGAGGCCTTCTGGAACAGGGGTACGGCGGCCGGCATGGTGTAGACGGCCGCGGTCTTGGCGCCGCCGCCGCTTTCGCCCCAGACCATGATGTTGTCCGGGTCGCCGCCGAAGTGTTCGATGTTGTCCGCGGTCCAGCGCAGGGCGGCGAGGATGTCCAGCATGCCTTGGTTGGCGGCGTAGCCGTCGTCGGCGAGGTCGTCGAGGAACAGGTAGCCGAGCAAGCCGAGGCGGTGGTTGGACTCGACGACGACCACGTCGTAGAGCTGCGCCAGGTGGGTGCCGTCCTGGCCGGTGGCGGAGCCGGAGCCGATCATGTAGCCGCCGCCGTGGTTGTAGAACATCACCGGCCGGCGCTTGCGGTCGGCCGCGGGGGTCCAGACGTTGAGGTAGAGGCAGTCCTCGGAGGGTGCGGGCATCCGGCCGTTGCTCTGCGGGCCCATTTCCGGGCCGGGCGCCTGGTATGCCGGGTTCGGGAAAGTCACCGTGTCGCGAACCCCGGACCAGCATCGCGGCGGTTTCGGGGCCTTGAACCGGAGCCTGCCCAGCGGCGGTGTGGCGTACGGGATGCCGAGGAACTTGAGGATGCCGTCCTCGCGTCGGCCGCGCACCCGGCCGTAGCGGGTCGCTGCCTCGTCCGTTGCCCGGCTGCCATGCGGTGAGGCGGGCAACGGCAGGCTGATCGCGGCGGCCGCGGACAGCGATGCCTCGATCATCGACCGGCGGGATATTCCAGGGTGCGGCATCGATCCTCCTGAAGGGTGAACCGTCTGTTACGGCGAGGACGGTCGACGTACGTGTGCTCGCCGGGCGCGTTCCCGGCGAGCACACGTCGTTTATCGGCGGACGCGGTCCTTGTCGACGGTGACGAACTGGGGAAGGTGGTGGAACTGGCTGGTGTAGGGGCCGACGGCCACGTGCGGGATGTGGTGAAGGGCGGCGAGTTGCTGGAACGGCAGGCTCTGCATGACGACGGCGAGGATCCGTGTCGCGCTGTGTTGCAGGTCGCCGAGGCGCATGTCGTAGTCGGCCGGGTAGGTGCCGTGGACGGTGATCGTGTATGCGGTGACCGGGCTGGTGGTGTCGGCCGGGTTCTGGTGGGCGACGCCGGTGACCGTGATCGCCGATTTCTGGTCGGCGGTCAGTGCGGTGCTGTCCGGGGCGAGCAGGGCGGTCACGGCCGTGTACGCGTCCTGCACGGAGGTGAACGGCGGGTTGGGGGTGAATACCGTCTGTCCGGCCGCGTTGGTGGCCGTGGTGCCGGAGAGCGGCACTTGGGACAGGTCGGTGTGCGAGTCGACCGTGGTGCTGACGGTCTGGGTACCTGTCGCGGCCAGGGTCAGGTTGCCGGTGCGCCACGAGTAGCTGGTGGTGGTCGTGCCGTTGCGTACGCGAATCGTCTTGTTGTAGGCCGGAAGGCCGGCGACGTCGATCGTCGGCGTGACCTTCTTCGCCGCGTTGATGACCTCGTCGGGGTTGTTGCCGGGCATGATCAGGTCGTTGCCGGCGTACATGGTGGCGACCGCGCCGTGGCTGCCGCCCCAGTCGGTCATGACCAGGCCGTGGAAGTTCCACTCGCCGTGCAGGATGTCGGTGACCAGGTCGTAGTTGCGTGACGACCAGCTGCCGTTGATCTTGTTGTAGGAGGTCATGACGGCCATGGGCTGGGCGGATTCGACGGCGTACTGGAAGCCTTTGAGTTCGATCTCGCGCAGCGCGCGTTCGCCGACGACGGCGTTGTCGGCGTTGCGGTTGGTCTCCTGGCTGTTCTCGGCGAAGTGTTTGAGGGTGACGCCGATGCCGGGATGGCTTTGTACGCCCTTGGTGGTGGCGGCGGCGGTGAGCCCGGCGATCAGCGGGTCCTCGGAGTAGTACTCGAAGTTGCGGCCGTTGAGCGGGTCGCGGTGGATGTTCATGCCGGGCGCCAGCCACAGGGTGGCGCCGTAGGTCACCATCTCCGCGCCGACGGCTGTCGCGACCTTCTGCACCAGGTCGCGGTCCCAGGTCTGGGCGAGCAGGGTGCCGATCGGCCAGGCGGTGGTCCACTGGTAGGTCGGGGGAGTGGTCGGGATCTGCTGGGTGATGCGCAGCCCGGCCGGGCCGTCGGAGGTGGTCATGCCGGGGATGCCGAGGTTCTCGTACTTGGCGGTGGTGTAGCCGGCCGCGCCGATCGCGGTGGGGGTGGAGCCGGCGGCGTTCGCGCCTTCGACGATGTTCGCGAGCTGGGTGAGGCTCAGGCCGGCGACGAAGCTGGTCAGCGGGACGCGGCTGGCGGCTACGTCGTAGAGCGTCGCTTTTCCTGAGGTCGGGACGTACCGGAGGTGCTCGCCGGTCTTCGCCGCGTACGGCTTGCCGGTGCCTTCCCAGTTGCTCTGTTTCGGGTCGACGTACGCGGTGGTGGAGGCGATCGGGCTGCCGTCGATCGCGGCGTACGGCGAGTCGGCCGGCACCGGCACGGTCTGCTCGTACGGGGAACGGTCGTCCTGGGTCCGGAAGGAACGCGGGCTCAGCACGATGCGGTGTGCGCGGGCTTCTTCGGTGCCCTCGCCCGGGTAGCTCCAGAAGTCGCCGGGTGAACTGGTCAGCTCGGTCGCCGGCCGCTGGTCGTCGGACTCGTGGTTGACCCGCTCGGTCACCACGGTTGAGGACAGCGACAGCTTCGCCGCGACGTGGGTGTCACGCGACGACTCGCCGACCCGGATCACGTAGTCGCCGGGGTCCAGCACGTACGCCGCCCTCTTCTCGTCGAACGAGGACATCTGCGTCGTGTCGTACGAGATGGTCAAGCGCTGCGAAGCGCCCGGCGCGAGTTGATCGGTCTTCGCATACGCTGCGAGCTCCTGGTAGGGCTTGTCGAGGCCGGTCTGCGGTGCGGAGAAGTAGACCTGCACGACGTCCTTGCCACTGCGCGCTCCGGTGTTGGTGACCTGGACCGCGACAGTGGTCGCCGCGGCGTCGGCGGTGACCTTCTGCACGGTGGTGTGGAAGCTCGTGTAGGTCAGGCCGTAGCCGAACGGGTAGTTGACGCCGGCGCCTCTGTTGAACGAGTCGAAGTATCGGTAGCCGACGTAGATGCCTTCGCCGTAGAGCTCGGTCGCCGTGTCGCCGTCGTTGTTCGCGAACGTCGCCGACGCGGGATAGTCGGTGTATTTCGCGGCCCAGGTGTCGGTGAGCCGGCCGGACGGGTCGACGGTCCCGTTGAGCACCTCGACGAGGGCATTGCCCGACTCCTCGCCGGCCTGGCTCATCAGCAGCAGCGAGTCCAGTGCGGTGCCACCGTCCGGGTCCTTCGTGGCGGCGTTGATGTCGCGGTAGAAGGAGGTGTCCACGATTCCGCCGACGTTGAGCACCACGACGACGTGCCGATAGGTCTGGCCGAGCAGGGTGAGGTCGCCCCTCTCGGTGTCGGTGAGCTGGTAGTCGCCCGGCCGGGCGCTGCGGTCGGCGCCCTCGCCGGAGTTGCGGGCGACCACGAACAGCGCGGTGCCGGTCGGGGCGGTGGGCTGCACGCTGGTTGTGGAGAGCGGCTGTTCGACCGACGCATAGTCGATCGAGGGTGCGAAGACGCCACCCGACGTGGGCGGATACTTGGCGTCGTAAGCGGTGGTCATGGCCGACCAATAGGCGTCGCCGGTCGTCACGTGGTAGCCGGCGTTTTCCAGGCCTTGGCGGACGGTGACGGTGTAGCGGTTGTAGACGTCGCCGGACCCGGTGCCGCCCTTGACGGTCTTGTACGCGCCGACGCCGTAGACGGCGACGTTGCCGCCGCGAGGCATGGGCAGTGCGTGGTCGTGGTTCTCCAGCAGCACCATGCCCTCGGTGGCCGCCTGGCGGGAGAGGGCGGCATCAGCCAGTTCGAGAGGGCTCGGGTTCGGGTCGGTTGTGGCGGCGTGCGCTGGAGCGGGACCCAGCAGAGCGAGGATCATCCCGGCGGTGGTGAGCGCCGCCAACGGACGTCGACGAGTGGAGATCGGCGGTTGGGCAGTGGACATCGGTCACCTCTGAAACGTTTCAGTAGGAGATGCTTCGCCACTCGGTTGTCCGGTCGAGGCCGGGCAGCGCCGTTCGGTGCTGGCGTGAGCGACCCGGGGAATTTGCGGGGAACGTTTCCCGTGGGTTACGGCCGACCATAGAAGTTCATCTACTGCCCGTCAAGGCCGCACTCGCTGACAGTCACATGGCCTTGATCGACTTTGCATGCCTATTGGCCTCGTTTCTCGCCACGGAGTCGAGGACGGATCACCAGCAGCTGCCGCTGACGTCGAGCAACGTTTTCCGTTGGGGTCCGCGCCCAGTCGACGACCTCCCGCACCGAGGGCTCGCCGGCCGTGAATGTCAGAGGCTTGATCGGCGGCAATATCGATGCCTATCGTCTTGGGTCATCTGAGAAACGTTTCTCAACGATGCATCCGCTTCTGTCGCGATCAGATGCGGCCCCTTCGGTCACGGCCTCGACGTGACCGAATCTTCAACGCTCTTGAAACGTTACAATTCTTTCGAGAGGAATACCGTTGCCTCATAAAGTCGTCCTCGCGCCGCGCGCCTCCGCGGCCCGGCGAATCCTCGCCGCGGGCCTGGTGCTGATCACCGGAGTCGCCGCGGCACCGGCCGGCGCCTCGGGCGCCCCAGCCGCCCTTCCTAGCTGGCCGGCCAGCCCGAACTGGCAGAGCCTGGTGCCCGCACCGACCGCCGACAACGTCCGCGCCGGCGCCGTCACCCGAACCAGTGGAACCGTGACCAACGCTGCCGCCCTGGCCGGCCCGGGTAGCGGGTCGACAGTGCTGACGACGACGTCGGCCGGCACCCCCGCGACCGTCATCCTCGACTTCGGCAAAGAGGTCGGCGGCACCCCCTTCGTCACGGTCTCCGCGTCGAGCGGCTCGGCCACCCTGCGTGTCGCCACGAGCGAAGCGCTGCCCTACCTGACCGCCAGCGGCGGCCTCTACAACAACGACAACGGCTCACCCATCACCTTCGCCGTCAACGGCGCCCGCACCTATACGGGCGCGCTGCGCGGCGGGTTCCGGTTCGCCGCCATCCAGCTGACCACTACCGGCAGCGTGACCCTGACCGCGGCCGGCGTGAACTTCAAGGCCTACCGGGCCACCGCCGACAAGTACCAGGGCTACTTCGTCTCCAGCGACGACCAGCTCAACCGGATGTGGTACGCCGGCGCCTACACCGCCCAGATGGACATGGTGCCCACCGGCGTCTCCTCCTGTTTCACCGTGCCGGTCATCTTCGACGGCGCCAAACGCGACCGGGCCATCTGGTCGGGAGACCTCATGGTCACCGACCCCGTCGCCCAGCTCTCGCTGGGCTCCAACAGCGCCGCCTACGTCAAGGGCGCCATCAACACCATCGTCAACCTGCAAGCCTCGAACGGGCGGCTCACCAGCGCTGTCGGATTCCGCGGCTGCGGCGCCTTCGACTACGCGATGACCTACTCGGCCTACTCGGCGATCATCGCCATCCAGTACTACCGCTACACCGGCGACACGACCTTCATCAACGGCCTTCGCGCCAAGCTCGAGGCCGCAACCGCCTATCACGCGACCAAACTCGACAGCGGCGGGCTGGTCGTGACCAACGACAACGACTACTGGCAGACCAGCCAGAGCGGCGAAGTCACCGAATACAGCCTCGCCTACTACGAGCTGTTGCAGAACATGATCTGGCTCGAAGGCAAGGTCGGCACCACGGCCAAGGTGACCGAATACACCACCAAGGCGAACGCGCTGAAAACCGCGATCAACGCCCGCCTCTTCAACACCTCGGCCGGCGTCTACCAGCACACCAACAGCCGCACCAACGTCTACCCGCTCGACGCCAACATGAACGCCATCCGCCTCGGCGTGGCCCCGCCCGACAAGGTGCAGGGCATCCTCACCTACTTCAAGAGCCATTGGCAGGCGCACGGCAGCCAGATCTCGCAGCCCGCGCCCAGCATGGCCGATCCCGGTGGCCACACCATCGAACCGCTCAACAACACCTGGGAGGTCATGGCCCGATTCGCCAGTGGCAACACCGCCGACGCGCTCGACCTGATGCGCCGGCTCTGGGGAGTCCAAGTCGACCCCGCGAGCGGCTACTACACCGGAACTTTCTGGGAATTCGTCGGCAGCAACGGGCTTCCGTCCCGAGGTTTCGACAGCCTGGCCCATGCCTGGGGTGCCGGGCCGACCCAGCTGCTCACCGAGAACGTCCTGGGCGCCACGACGGCCGGCGCCGGCTATTCGACCTGGCAGGTGAAGCCGCAGGCGGGCACCCTGACCTGGGCCCAGGGGCAGGTGCCGACAACGCATGGTTCCCTGACGGTCAAGTGGGCCCGCGACAGCGCCGGCCAGTTCCACCTTCAGGTCACCGCCCCGGCCGGCACCAGTGGCCAGATCTGGGTTCCGCTGGCCACGACGTCGGCGACCAGCACGGCGATGACGCCGGGCGCCACCTTCGTCCAACGTAGCGGTCTCTACGACGTCTACGCCGTCGGCGCGGGCACGTTCGAGTTCAGCTCCGCCTCCTAGAAACACCGGTGTCCTGGACGCCCCACCCCCCAGGACACCCGCAGCCCAGGGCCGGGATACGCCGGTCACGGGGGCAGTGGTAAGCGCCGGAGCTCGGGGAGGCGTGGAT